>CAZEJA010000400.1:226-3161 GCA_964512215.1 uncultured Planctomycetaceae bacterium | reverse complement strand
CACGAGCCGTTGAACGCCTTTCGCGGTTTGGAGTGCGGGTGCAAGTACGCCGAGGGATTCGCCCGCCACGTGCAGAGCGAGGCCCTCCTCTAAGTGACTGGGAGGCACCATGCGTCCAAGCGGGCTGATCGTGCTGAGCGTGGGGCGGGACACCCCCGCGGCGCTGGCGGGCCTGAAGGCCAACGACGTCGTCACCCGCGTCGGCGACCAGGACGTCACGACCATCGCCGCATTCGAGACGGTGCTGACCGGGGCGGCCAAGAGCCGACCCGGTCAGACGATCATCCTGATCGTGCGGCGCGGCACACAGAACATCCCCATCAGCATCCGCCTGCCGAAGGGCCCCTAGGGCTCGCCCCCGGCGGCGCGGACCGGAGACCGCGACATGAGAAAAGCCATCGCGCCGTTCGCCATCGCCCTGTTCGCGAGTGTCGCGGTCGGGCAGGACCGCCCGGCGGCGTCGACTGCGCCGTCGGCGGCGGATCGACTCGCCGCGGAGAGTCTGCGCAACGCGGGATTCTCGATGGTGCATTCTCCGGCGGGAACCCCTGCCCGGGCGCGTCGCCTGGTGGCGCTCGTGACGTTCGCCGATCGTCTCCAGCCGGGGCATCCCCAGACGCACTGGATGCTCGCCAGCATCCACGAGACGCAGGGCAAGCTCCAACCCGCCGCCGCCGCGACCCGGGTCTGCCTCGCCGCCCGCCCGAGGGACCACGCGCTGGGCGTCCGGCACCTGCGTCTGGCCGGGGGGACGCTCGAGAAACGCACCGACCGCATCGCCTTCCTCCGCACGGCCATCGCGCGGAAGGACCTGCCCGACAGCGTTCGCGCCGCGGCGGCCGTCGAACTGGCGCAGGTCCAGCAGACCTCCGGCGCCAAGGGCGCCCTTCAGGCCTACAACGAAGCGATCGCCCTCGACCCGTGCAATCCCCGGGCGCTGCAGGGGAGGCTGGCGTTGAAGGCCGACCCGACGCCCCTCGACCGGATCGACGCCATGATCGGTCTGCTGAAGGGCAACCCCGGCGCGACGTCCGTGGCGTGGGAGGCGGCCGTCCTGCTGGACCAGTTGGGTCTGTACGCATCGAGCCTGGAGTTGTTCGACCACGCGCATGAGGTCGCCCGCCGGCGGGGCGAGGAGATCTCGCACGACTTCCTCGTCAATTCCTTCAACACGATGCTGGACGCGGGCCAGGCGCAGCGGGCGCTGGAGACCTTTGTGCCCATGCAGGAGAAGTTCAAGGCCAGCGCGGATTTCCAGTCGCTGCTGATCGAAGCCTATCGCGACCGCGGGCAGAATGACAAGGCCGACGCGATCGTTCGCACGATGGACCTGTCCTACCGGGTCAAGGCGCCCTCGGCGGCGGTGTCCCTGTCGTCCGCGACGGAGCTGGCGTGGTTCTACCTGACCACGCTGCCCCGTCCCGAGGCCGCTCTGGAACACGCCCGCCAGGCGGCGATGCTCAAGCCCGACAGCCCGCTGGTGCAGCGGATTCTCGGGATCGCCGAGCTGACGTCCGGGCGGAAGCAGCTCGCGGACGTCGGACTGGCCAGGCTGAGGAAGATCCTGACCAAGGACATCTATGCGGCCGTGTTCCTGGCCGAGCACTACCATGCGACGCGCGACGCGGCATCCGGCAAGGAGGCGATCCTGGCCGGGGCGGCGCACGCTCACAGCGGCCCGGCGTTCCGGCGTCTGCTGGCCGTCGCGGGGAAGCTCAAGGTCACCATCCCCGCCGCCGGGGACGCCGACAAGGTTCGCGACCGGATCAAGACGCTCGACCGCAAGGCCCTGGCGATCGCGCGCAAGCCCGAAACAGCCGTCACGGTCACGCTGCGTCCTCCGGCCAAGAGCGTTGCCGTCGGCGAGGCCGTCACGATCGAAGCGACGTTGACGAATCGCGCCGCAACGCGCCTGTCCCTGGGCGATTGGGGCCTGTTCAGTCCCGTTTTGGCGCTGCAGGTATCGGTGGCGGGCGGAACGACAGGCACGTTCACCAACCTGCCGTTGGCGACTTGGCCCGCGCCGCGCTACCTCGAGCCCGGCGGCAGCGTTCGCTGCACCGTCCGCCTGGACGTGGGCGGCCTGGCCGCGACGCTCGCGGCCCACCCGCTCGACGACCTGATGCTGACCGTCTCGGGCGTTCTGGACCCCGTACAGGAAGGCAGGACGTTTCGCTCGGGCGTGCCCTCCATCGTCGTCCAGCCCGTGCAGATCACCCGCAGCAGCCTGCTGGGCGCGTTCGATCGCAGCAACGCCGACCTCTGGCGGGCGACCTATCAGCGCTCGCTGGGGCTGATCGTCCGGGATATCAAGCACGGGTCCCTCCCGCAGCGCATGCGGGCGGTCCGGCAGATCGGCGCCCTGCTGACGCTGGCCCGGCGGGTCGAACTCGGCAAGGCCACTCTCCCCAAGCAGCTCGCCGACGTCTTCAGCAAGCCCGTCCTGTTCGCGATGCTGCAGGCCGCCCTGCGCGACAAGAGCGACGTGGTCCGCGCCGAGATGATTGCTGCCCTGGGCACGGTGCCGATGGAGAACGACATCGTCACGCTGATCTCGCGGGGCGCGGGCGTGGAGGACCCCAGCGGGCTCGTGCGGTTCCGCCTGGTCGAACTGCTGGGCGCTTCGGGGCTGCGGGGGCAGGAGACGATTATCGACTTCCTCGCCCGGGACCGATACGACATGGTCCGGATGATGGCCCAGGCGTTCCAGGCGAAACGGACGAATCGCTGACGCGAGCCGGGAAGGACCGTATAATAGAGCGGACCATGAACGCACGCATTCGAACCAGCACGATTCTGATCGCCTGCACCCTCCTGACCGCCGCCACCGCGTGGGGGCAGGGCATTCGCTTCAAGAAGAGGGGCGTGGGCACGGGCGTCATCAAGGAGAGCCCCGCCGCCCGGAAGGAACGCCTGCGGAAGGCCTTCGAGGCGG
>CAZEJA010000400.1:0-216 GCA_964512215.1 uncultured Planctomycetaceae bacterium | reverse complement strand
TCCCGCAGCCCACGAGATCCGCCCCCCACACGAGGAAGTCACCGCCGCCCAGCGGGACATGGGCAAGCAGGACTGGCGGGCGGCGCGTTCCCACCTGAACATCGCCGAAGGGCTGATGATCGATAAGGATCAGAAGGACCAACTCAAGGCGCTGTACACCAAGCTCGATCAGGCCGGGCGGAAGTTGTACGACGCGGCGGTCGAGCAATTCAAAGC
>CAZEJA010000399.1:0-3169 GCA_964512215.1 uncultured Planctomycetaceae bacterium | reverse complement strand
TGTCGCTCTGGCGCATAGCCGACCAGTGGGCGCTCGCGCGGGATCGCCCGGCCTCGTCGGACAGGTCGAAGCCGGGCAGGTCCAGGAACTCCAGCTCGGCGTAGGTGATCTTCTTGGAGCTTTCCAGTTCCGCCAGCCAGGGCAGGCGTTCGTCGGGCACCTTCACGACAGCCAGGTGCGGCTGGTCGGGACGGTGAACGTCCACGTGCGACCCGCCCGCCTCGGCGACCGCGGCGAACAGGACCGATTTGCCGGACGAGGGCGGACCTACGAGTGCAACACGCATCGCATACCTCATTTCCTGCGAACCACGAAACCCACAATCCCGTTGCTTACCACCGCGGGCGTCGAAATGCAAACGCAGTTTGCGGCTCGCGGGACCGGTGGGACCGGGAAAACAGCAGCGACACAGAGGCCACGGAGAAACAGAGGGGAAGAAGAGACAACTCCCATAGGATCGGTTGGCCCCCCTGCCTCTCCGTCCCTCTGTTCCTCTGTGTCGGCGCTTCTCTGGACCGCCCGGGCGGTGTGCCGGGGCGGGTTTTGGTTGGCGAACGGGGCCTCCATCGCCTAGCATGGAGGCGCGATGTTTACGGGTATCATTCGACATGTCGGGGCCGTTCGCGACGTCCAGCCTGCCGGCGGCGGGCTGCGGCTGACGATCGACCTGGGCCCGCTGGCCGAGGGGCTTGGCGAGGGCGACAGCGTGGCCGTCGCGGGCGCCTGCCTGACCGTCTGCGGACAGTCCGGCGCGGAGGCGAGCTTCGACGTGGTGGCTGAGACCGTCTCCCGAACCACGCTGGGCGACCTGACATCCGGCGCGAAGGTCAACCTGGAGCGCTCGCTCGCCGTCGGGGCGACGCTCGACGGGCACTTCGTGCAGGGGCACGTCGACGGCGTGGCCACGGTGCGGTCCGTCGACCGCGGTGCCAACGCGTGGCGCACGGAATTCGCAGCGCCCGCCGACGTCACCGACACGCTGGTCGCGAAGGGCTCAGTCGCTGTCGACGGCGTGTCGCTGACCGTCGCGGACGTCGGCAAGGGCAGTTTCAGCGTCGCGCTGATCCCCACCACGCTGGCCGAGACCACGCTGGCGGATCTCGCCGTCGGCGACCGGGTGAACGTCGAGACGGACGTGATCGGCAAGTATGTCCGGCGGTGCCTCGACCAGATCGCCGGCCCGGGCGGCGGGTTGACGATGGACAAGCTCAGGGAGGCCGGCTTCGCGTAGTGTCCCCGGGGCGCTGTCCGGCCCCCGCGCAGCGCAGAACCCATGAGCACCGACCGACCCAGTATCGGGATCACGATGGGCGACCCCTGCGGCGTCGGGGCCGAGATCATCGTCAAGGCGCTCGCCGACGACGACCTGCGCCGCCGGGCGCGGTTCGTGATCTTCGGCTTCCACGAGCAGCTCACCTACACTGCCGATCTGCTCGAGTTGAGCTTCGCGTGCTTCCGCGACCACCCCGAGAACATCCGCCGCTACGCCCACGACCTGACCGTGCTGGACTACGACGAGATCGCCCAGCCCATCGCCATGCCCCGCGGGCCCAGCCGCATCGGCGGGGTCGCCTCGATGACCTTCTGCCAGGACGCCATCACGGCCGCCCAGGCGGGGCTGATCGACGCCATGGTCACCGCCCCGGTCTCCAAGACGTCCTGGAAGCTCGCCAAGTACAAGAAGTACCCCGGGCACACGGAACTGCTGGCCGACCGCTGCAAGACGCGCCACGTCGCGATGATGTTCGTCGCGCCGAAGCTCAAGGTCGTGCTGGCTACGATCCACGAGTCGCTGTTCGACATCCGCAACCACTTCACGAACGGCTGCGTGTTCAACCCGATCGACCTGGCCGACACGGCGCTGCGGGAATGGTTCGGCGTGGAGAAACCGCGCATCGCGGTGGCCGGGCTCAACCCCCACGCCGGCGAGGAGGGTCAGTTCGGCGACGAGGAGCGGCGGATCATCGAACCCGCCGTGACGATGGCGAGCGAGGCGGGCATCGGCGTCTCGGGGCCCTTCCCCGCCGACACGCTGTTCCTGCGGGCGGTGAAGGGCGAGTTCGACTGCGTGGTGGCCATGTACCACGACCAGGGGCTGATCCCCATCAAGCTGCTCGGCTGGGAAGATGCGGTCAACGTCACGCTCGGGCTGCCCATCATCCGCACGTCCCCCGACCACGGCACGGCGTTCGACATCGCCGGGCGCCGCCGCGCCAACCCCTCCAGCATGATCGCCGCCATCCATCTGGCGATCGACCTCGCCCTCAAGCGCGTCGCGTCGAAGTAAGCGCGCCTCGGAGGCGCCGTTGCGGTTCTTGTCCTTCCCCCATGGGCACGCCGGACCGGACTCTCTCTGGAAACGGCTCCAGAGACCCCGCCTCCCCGAGTAAAGCCCACGGCAAGCGTGCCGTGGGCTTTCGCGCCCCCCGGAACACCTCTCCGTCCCGTGCGCCCGGGTCCCAAGTCCCTGGTCCCTGGTCCCTCCGTCCCATTGGCACGCCGGACGGCATGGCGACACGCGATCTGAAGACGGCTCTAGTGCTTCCCGCCGCCCGGGGCCCTGAACTTGATGGACTCGGAGGCGGTCACTTCCTTCATCCGCGCGGCGGCGACGCCGGCGTACTTCGTGCCCCCGTAGGTGTCGATGACGGCCTGGTAGTGCTTATGGATCGCGGCGACCGCATCCGGGAACATGCTGCGATTGGCGCCGCGCGAGACGTAGGCGTACCAGACGTCCTGCTCCTTGCGGAAGGCAGCCATGCAGGCGTCGCGGGCGGCGACTTCCTTCTTCACCGTCTCGTCCTGCTTCATCTCCGCCAGTTGGGCGCCCGCCTGCTGGACCTTCTCGGCCCACTGCTCGTTCTTCGTCAGCCCCCGCTTGGCGGCCAGGGCGACGGCGAAGTCCAGCGCGTCGTACTTCGCGATGTCGCCGGACGCGTTGGCCGCGATCGCGAGCTTGTCCTGGAGTTTCCAGACGGCCAGTTCGACGGGGATCGTCTTACGGCCGAGGTAGAAATACTCCTCGTGCCACCGGAACGCCCGTCGGTAGAACTCCGGCGAGTGGGCGCTGTGCTGGGTCAGCGGGACCTCCCACTGGTGGGCCATCCGACTTCCCAGTGCGTTCATCAGCATGGGCGCTTGGAGAAATTGGATCAGAAGAAGCTATCCA
>CAZEJA010000398.1:0-3183 GCA_964512215.1 uncultured Planctomycetaceae bacterium | reverse complement strand
TCGGCCTGACATGGCCGGAATCCTTCCTGTCTCGCGTTGCAGTTTCCCTCGCCAACTCGAATGCAGAATGTCTCCCCGAAAGATCCTCTATTTCATCGATACTCTGGAAATCGGAGGTGCCGAAAAGAGCCTGCTGGAACTGACGAGCCGGCTCGATCCTATGCGATTCGAGCCTGTTGTTTGTCACGTTTATCCGGGTGACTCGTTGCGGCCTGCCTTCGAACAGGCAGGCGTACGCGTTTGTTGCCTCGGTTTGCGCCCCAAGTACCGGCTAGTTGCGGGCGTGTGGCGGGCACGACAGTTCATTCGCACCGAGAGGCCAGGCCTGATCCACACTTCGCTGTTCCGTTCTGGTCAGATTGGCCGCGTCGCAGGATGTCTTTGCCGTGTTCCTGTCGTAAGCAGCCTAGTGAACAACTCGTACGATGCAATCCGGCTACAAGACAATCCCCATTTGTCGCGGTGGAAGCTTAGATCTATGCAGCTGTTGGACACCACCACGGCCAGATCCGTTCGCCGATTCCATGCCGTCGCCGAGGCGGTGAAGGAAACAAGCTGCAAACAGTTGCGCATCTCACTCGACAAGGTAACCGTGGTCCCACGGGGGCGCGATCTTTCCAAGTTCATCTGGAATCCGTCGTCGGATGAAACCGCTTCGCCCGACGGAACTACGTTTCCGCGCCTCTTGTGCGTCGGGCGTGTGATCGACCAGAAAGGTCACAAATACGCGATTGAAGCGTTCCCTGCGGTACGGAGAGTATTCCGCGAGGCAGAACTCTCTATCGCCGGTGAGGGTTGGCTGGAGCCTCATTTGAGACAGAGGTGCCGAGAGCTGGGCATCGAGGACGCCGTGCGGTTCTTAGGACGACGAGACGACGTGCCCGATCTGCTGCGGCAGGCCGATGTCTTTGTGTTTCCCTCGCTGTACGAAGGACTACCGGGCGCCCTTATCGAAGCGATGCTGGCCGAATGTCTGATTGTCGCATCAGATCTTCCGGTGACCCGCGAGCTGATCGACGACGGAGTCCACGGACGACTGGTGTCTCGCGGAGACAGTGCAGCACTCGCCGAGGCAGTCGTTGGACTGTTGAGCAACGACACGTCGCTTAGGTCCATGGGCAGTCAGGCGCAGAAGCGAGCCCGCGCACGATTCGATATCAATGCGGTGGTGAGGCAGATGGAGCAATTCTACGGGGAATGCCTGGCCGCGTCATGAGCAAGTTTCTGATCACCGTTTGTCGAAGTCAGGACGGCTCGCCGGCGGAACCTCCGATTCCCGACTGGTTGTTCCGGCGGCTTCTGCCGGATCACATCGCCGACGATCGGTCGCATATAGCCTCTGTCGAAAACGGCGTGACCGTGGTGCGGTTTGGCGCAGGCGCTGGTTCGACAAGCGAGGTCAGCCAGTCTTCGACGGCTACCGCTCATTCCCGGGCGTGGCACGTCGGACCGAGTGAGGATGGCCTCATCGACTTCAGCGCAGATATCGTCGGATCCCGGTCGCTTTGGTACGCATGCACTGACCGCGTATTCATCGCATCCAGTTCGCAACGAGCAATTGTGGCAACGTTGGGAAAGTTTCAACTCAACGGCCAAGCTGTCCTGTGGATGCTTTCGTCGGGTTGTATCGGTCCTGGCCACTCCTGGGATGAGCGAATCCAATGCCTGCCGGCCAATGCTCGGTTACGGTTGGATCGTCGAGCCTGGCGAGTGATCGTCGAAGAACGTGGCGCTGTTTTCTTGCCGTGTTCCCGATCGCACAAGGAGCACGCGTTAGTTCTACGCGAAGCGATCGCTGAGACGTTCCGTGAACTCCGGTTTCCCGCATCGGAGTGGACGGTGCCGCTGTCCGGAGGCGTCGATAGCCGAGCGATCTTACTCTTGTTGCTTAACAACGGGCAGCGAGTTCCCTGTATCACGTGGGGCACCGCGTCCTCGTTGAACCAACGTGGCAGCGACGCTTTTGTCGCGCGGCGAGTGGCGAGTCATTTTGACCTGGAACATCGTTTGTTTGAATTGGATTCCACCGACGAAACCTTTGACTGTATTGCGCACCGATTCCTGGTTGCCGGAGAAGGACGGGTCGACCACATCGCCGGCTACATGGACGGATTCCGATTGTGGCAGCGGCTCTCTGAGTCGGGCGTCCGAGGAATCATACGAGGCGACGAGGGGTTTGGTTGGGAGCTGGTGCGCTCGCCTGGCGAGGTCTGCCAGTCGGTTGGACTAACAGCATTCGATGACTTTTCAGGATTTCCCGCGCTCCACGAGTTGGGACTCGATCGGTTTGGCGAGCAGAAGGTCCCAGTTCGACTGCAAAGACTCGATGGCGAATCCTTGGCGATGTGGCGAGACAGGCTATATCACACCTTTCGCATTCCCTGCATCCTGGCTGCACTGAACGATCTCAAAGCGCCCTATGTCGAAATCGCCAACCCGCTGCTCAGCCCGCGGATCATCAGGGCGGTCCGCACGTTGCCTGACGAATTGCGTACGGGCAAGAGCCTGTTCAAGCAGATTGCACTTAGTATGGGACCCCGGATTCCATATGCCAAATGGTCGGCAACGAAACAGATCAGCGACATCCTCGAAGCACCAGATGCTCGGGGAGCAATCTTCGACGAATTGAGTTCGCCCGAAGCTCGCCAGCTGCTCGGCGAGAGATTTTGTAATTTCGTGTTGGACGTGGCATCGCCAGTTAGTTCAGAAAGCGGGCTGAACGTTCGGGGCATGATACGCCAGGCGAAACGACTGGTCCCGCGTCGTGCCCGATCGCTTCTGCGCCGGGGGCTACCGCGACGTACGATTCCGCACAGCCGGCTCGCCCTCCGGGCGTACCTGGTGTGCAAAATGGCCCGACTTCTGGAAGAAGACGCCCGGCTTGGGAGAGAGTGCTTGGTCTTGTCGTGAAAATCCTGCAACTCATCACGCAAAGTGAATTCCGAGGCGCAGAAGTTTTCGCGGGGCAACTCGCGGACGGCCTCGAGCGGCGGGGCCACGAAGTCTGGTTGGCAGCGATTTATCGCTCACCCGCTGGTGCGGTGTCGCTACTGAAGCTGCGACCGGATCGACAGGTGGAAATCGGAGCGAAAGTCCGAGGTCGGATCGAGCCCATTGCTCTCTGGCGTTTGCGTCGTCTGCTGAATGTTGTCCGCCCGGACGTAGTGCAGGCCAACGCTTTTC
>CAZEJA010000397.1:0-3197 GCA_964512215.1 uncultured Planctomycetaceae bacterium | reverse complement strand
AAACCCCGCCGCCAGCCACGTGAACTTCGTCACCCGCTGCCCGTGCGGACAGCCCCGCACGTGCTCCGTGAGGATGCGCGGAAACGTGTCTTTGAGGAACGCGTCGAAATAGCGCCGAACCCGCAGTTCGGCAATCCGCTCCACCTCCGCCATGTCCGCTCGATTCACCGATGCTCCCCTTCACGAAACGCTCTATCTCTACGGGCCGCTTCAGGACGACACGCTCCGGGCGACGACCCCCGCTCGCCCGAACCCGGCCCGCTCCATGTGCCCGCTGACGCAGCCCACGCCGGGGGTCGACAGCTTGCCGCGATTCAGCGATCCCAGCGCCACCTCCACGTTGTCGATGTCGTAGTCGACGACGCCCTTGGTGGAGTTCTCCGCCGCCGAGCCGACGTAGAGTGTGTCGATTCCGCCGGCCCAGCGGTCGTAGTTGTCCATCCCGGTCACCCACGCGCCCTGCACCCCGTCGACACGCAGGGCCCACTTGCCGTCGGAGGCGACTGCAGTGCTCGCTCGCCACGCCTCCACTTCCAGGTCGTACCACCGGCCGAGGGCGGGCGTGAATCCGTCGGTATTGTGGCCGGTCCCCGCGTCGGTGTAGGACCGGAACACCACCTGGTCGGTGTCGCCTCTCCAGATCAGGATGCCGTAGATGATCGCGTCGGCCACGTCGTACGGCATGAGCAGCGCCGTGACGTATCCCTTCGAGGGGTCGATCGTGTAGCTGTTCACGCGGACCTTGCACCGCATCGTGAAGAACTCCCCGGGGCCGGCGAGAACGTCGACGTCCTTCGCCCCGTAGGCGGCCCGCCCGGTGCCCGTCGTGGGCTTGACCACGCGGTAGCCCTGCCAGCCGCGCCCCCGGTAGGAGGCGTTCGCCCCCTGTGTGAGCGTCGCCCCGGACGCCTCGACCACGGCGCTGAATTCCCCTCGGCTTGCACGTTCGCCGTCAATCAGGTTGCTCGGACTCATATCCCCACGCTCCCGGAGGCGCCCGTCACGCGCCGGATTCTCGCTTCGTCGTCGGCGGGATCGCCGCCGTTGATCTGGATCCGCACCTCGGCGTCTCGCGCGACGAAATGCCTCCGCCGCCCGGTCGCCTCCACCCGGATCAGCTCCAGCGACACGGTCCGTCCGCCGACGTCCACCTGCCGCCGCTCGCCGGGCTCAAACGCCGTCCCGCCGCCGATGCTCTCGATCGCTGCCATGCCTACACCGAGTAGCAGAAGATCAGCCCGTCGCCGCTGGTCGCGGCGTCCACGTCCCAGTCCGACAGGTCGCAGTGGGGGGGAAGCTCGACGCTGTCGCCGGGCGTGAGGACGAAACTGTGCTGCGCGTCCGACGTGAAGACGTACACGCTGCCGGTGTTGGCCGTGGGGGCCTGCCCCGCCCCGGCGCCCGGTTTCATCGCCAGCACCGAGCAGCGCCGGTAGGGCGTCGCGGAAGCGGCGAGGTCTTCGGGCGTTCCCGCGGCCGTCACGGTCAGGCCGTCCATGGCGGGCGTGTCGACGCCCGCGGCCGGGTCGGCGTCCAGCAGGGCGAAGTCGCCCGGGTTCATCTCGCCGTAGACCTCGCCGAGGTCCGTGCCGCCCGCAACACGCTTGACCTGCACGGCCGCGTTGCGGATCGGCCCGCGCACGCGCCGCATCGATCGGGCGGGCAACTGCCGCCAGTTCTCGCCCCCGTCGATGCTGAACAGCCCGTCGGCCGAGCCTTTGTTCAGCAACAGCAGCCCGTCGAAATCCACGTCGTCATTGGCCGCCAGCGCTGTCACGGGGGTATCGTCCGTCGTCGCCACCGGCCAGAAGGTCATCGTCACCGCCATCTCCGTCTCCTTGAGAAAGGTTGGTCGTTCCGGGAGCGATACGACGGCCGCCCGCGCCCGATTCAGCAAAGGCGCGAAGAAAAGGGATTCCTGTCGCTCGGCCGCGGGAGCGGTCGATATGATTCTCGGGATGGAAGAGAGACGTTTCACGGACACGACGACGTTCTGGCTGACCGCGGGAGGCATTGCCTTGCTGGCCTTCGTGACGTTTGCGCCCGCGATCCGGGGGGAGTTCTTCTTCGACGATGAGATTCTGATCGTGAAGAATCCGCGCGTCACCGAGCCCGGCGGCGTGTGGGATTCGTGGACGACGCTCGAGCAGACGGACTACTACCCCCTGACGTGGTCGCTGCTGTGGCTGGAATGGCAGATGTGGGGTCCTTACTCGGCCCGCTATCACGTCGTCGGCATCCTTCTGCACTGCCTCTCGTCGGTGCTGGTCTGGCGCGTGCTGGTGCGGCTGAAGGTCCCCGGCGCGGTCGTCGCAGCGCTGCTGTTTGCCGTGCATCCGACGGGCGCCGAGTCGGTCGCGTGGATCAGCGAGCAGAAGAACACGCTGGCGATGGTATTCTTCCTGCTGACGATTCTGGCGTGGCTGCGGTTCGACGACGGCGAGGGGCGGGGCTGGTACGCTGCGGCGCTGGCGCTGTTCGTCGCGGCCCTGCTGTCCAAGGCGTCGGTGGTCATGCTGCCGGTGGTACTGCTGCTTCTGGCGTGGTGGCGGGCCGGACGCACGCGAGATGAAGAACAGCCGGCGCCAGCTTCTCCATCGCCGGGGAGGGTGGCGCTGCTGCTTCTTCCGTTCTTCATCGCTTCCGCGGCGGCGGCATGGGTGGCGATGACGACGCAAGCGACCAACATCGGCACAACGCTTGGTCGTCCCGAGGGGGAGGGGTTCGCCACGCATCTGGCCGCGTCGGGCATGGCGGTGTGGTTCTACCTGTACAAGTCGCTCCTGCCGATCCGCCTGGCGATTGTGTATCCGCGATGGGAGATCAACGCGGGATCGCCCCTGTCGTATGTTCCGACGGTCGCAGTGGTTGTGGCGATGGCGGGGCTCTGGCTGCTGCTGCGGCGTCCCTGGGCGCGGGCGTGCTTCCTGGCGCTGGGGGTCTTCGTGGTGCTGCTGTTTCCGCTGCTGGGCTTCTTCGACAACGCCTACTGGGCGTACTCCCGCGTGGCGGACCGGTACGTCTACTTCTCGTTGATCGCGATCGCGGCGCTGGTCGCGGCAGGGGGCATGAAGCTGTTCGGCGCTCTACCGTCATCGTTCCGCCGGATGGGCAGGCCGGTCGCGTGCGCAGTGGTGGCCGCCCAGGCCGTGCTGGCGGCGATGCGGGCCGACCAGTTCGGACGCCCGCAGGAGCTG
>CAZEJA010000396.1:0-3222 GCA_964512215.1 uncultured Planctomycetaceae bacterium | reverse complement strand
GCGCCGGGATGGACCCCCCGGCGGATGGCCCGGGGAAACAGACGGTCGACGCGTGCGTCAAGACCGGCAAGCACAAGCCCTATGACACGCGGATCATCTCGCATCTACGCGGGTTCAGGCCGTCGGGTGACGTGAAGCTCAGCCGTTACGGGGGCTGGGCGGAAGGGCCGCCGCTGAAAGCGACGGGGTTCTTCCGCACGCAGAAGATCGGCAGCCGCTGGTGGATGATCGACCCGCAGGGGTATCGCTTCCTGCACGTGGCCATCAACAGCGTGGGCCGGCAGCGCGGCCCGCTTTTCCGCAAGGCCTTCGGCGGCAAGTTCGACAGCGAGAAGGACTGGGCGGCGAAGACGCTGGCGATGCTGGTTCGCTGCGGCTTCAACGGGACCGGGAACTGGTCGAATGATAAGCTGCTGGCAGGGCTTTCGCAGCGGCCGGTCTATACGCCGTCCCTGTCGTTCATGGGCTCGTTCGGGCGGAGCAAGAAGCTCGTGAGGCAGGTTCCCGGGCACCTCGGCTATCCGGACTCGCTGATTCCCATATTCGACCCGGACTTTGAGCCCTTCTGCAACGAACTCGCGAAGAAGCTGGCGCCCCTGCGGAAGGACCCGTACGTGTTGGGGTACTTCACCGACAACGAGTTGGAGCTTCCTCGCAGTTCGCTGGACCGTCACTTCAAGCTCGACCGCTCCGCGCCCGGGCGCACGGCGGCCGAGCTGTGGCTGCGCCGCCGGCAGCGCGGCAGGCTGGACCTGAAGAAGATCACCGACGCCGATCGCGAGGAGTGGATCGGCTATGTCATGGATCGCTACTATCACATCGTCGTAGGGGCGATTCGCAAGGTGGACCCGAATCACATGGTGCTCGGCTCGCGCCTGCACGGCGGCGCCAAGCGGATCAAGCCGCTCTGGAAGGCGGCGGGAAGACATCTCGATGCGACCGCGGTCAACATCTACGGTCGATGGACGCCCACCGACGACGTCCGCCAGTGGGTCGCGTGGTCGGGCAAGCCCGTGATGGCTACCGAGTGGTACGCCAAGGGCCAGGACTCGGGCATGAAGAACCTGACCGGAGCCGGCTGGACCGTGCGGACACAGAAAGACCGCGGGCACTTCTACCAGAATTTCGTACTCGCCCTGATCGAGTCGAAGGGGTGCGTGGGCTGGCATTACTTCAAGTACGCCGACAACGATCCGCTGGACAAGCGGGCCGATCCGTCCAACCGGGACTCGAACAAGGGCATCGTCAACTTCCACTACGAACCGTACACGCCGCTGCTCGACGCGATGAAGCAGATCAACACGCAGACGTATCCCCTCACGCGTTACTTTGACCGGTGAACCATGGCGCTGACGGCGCGAGACCTCGAGTTTCTGTTGACGCCCGAGGCGGCGGAACTGCTGGAACTGCCTCTGCCTGACGACCCGCTGGCATGTCAGAAGCATCTGCGCAAGCGATGTAAGGTGTGGCAGGCGCGGGCGGTGGGCCAGCTGCGGCGCCTACGCGATCGCGCCGCGGCGGGCGGGCGATTCCCGCCCGAGTGGGCGACGCGGATGTTGCTGACGGATGTGCTGGCCCAGCAGGCCTCGTCGATCCGCATCGCGACGTACAAGGGCAGGAGGCTGGCTGCTTTGGCGGGGTAGGACGAGGCAATCGATCTGTGTTGCGGGTTGGGGGGCGACGCGATCGGGGCGGCGCTGGCCGGGGCAAGAGTCGCCGGATACGACCGATCCGAAGAGGCCATCCTCTGTGCGATGCACAACGCCAACGTCGCCGGTGCCCGCGACCGATGCGACTTCCGCCAAGGGGATGCGACGCAACAGGATCTACCCGCCGACGCCGTGATCCACGTCGATCCCGACCGCCGCCCGAGCGGGAGGCGCGTGGTGGACTGGAAGGACTATTCACCCGGCGAGGCGTTCCTGCGGTCGCTACCGTTGCGGACGAGGGCGGGGGCGATCAAGCTTTCCCCCGCGATGGACCGCGACAGCCTGGCCGACTGGCCGGGCGTGGACCTGGAATACGTCAGCGAAGGCGGCGTCTGCAAGCAGTTGCTCGCATGGTGGCCGCAGGAGAGCGACGCTTCGGCGACGATGACGGCGACGAAGGTGTGGGGGCCTTTGCTGGCCCCCGAGTCGATCTCGCTCACCTGCGGCGTCGCTTCGGCAACATGCAGAGACGAGCCCGGGGCGTATCTGGTCGAGCCCGACCCAGCCGTGGTCGCCGCCGGCGGCGTGGACGACCTGGCCGCCGAGCACAACCTGTGGCGACTGGCCCGCGGTCTGGACTGGCTGTTCGGCGACGAGCCGGCCGACACGCCGCTGGCAAGGAGTTTCCACATCCTCGTCGCCGTGCCCGGCCGCCGGCGCGACATCACCCGCGCCCTGGCGTCTCTCAATGCCGGCGTCGTCGAAGTCAAGCCCCGCGGCGTCCGCATGGACACCGACGCCATGCAGCACGCCCTCCGCGGCAAGGGCGACCGCAATCTCACCGTCCTCTGGTGCCGCCTCGGCGAATCGCAACGCGCCTTGATCGCCGAGCCCGTGCGGTAATGCCTCGGTTCTGGCGGACAATCCCGGGAGAAGATAAGCTGGACGTATCGGGCCGATTGGCCTGCGAGTGTTGAGGAGTACTATGAACAGACACGTGACAAGGCGGGATTTCATGAAGACGACGGGCGCGGCGGTGGCGGCGGCGGGGGTGGCGCGGGCGGCGGAGACGAAGCGCCCGCCGAACATCGTGTTCATCATTCTCGATGAACTCGGGTACTACGAGCTGTCGTGCATGGGGCACGAGATTCTCGAGACGCCGAACATCGATCGTATGGCCGCCGAGGGAATGCGATTCACCCAGGCGCTGGCGGGCGGGCCGGTCTGCGCGCCGACGCGAAGCTGCCTCATGACGGGGCAGCACATGGGGCACACGACCGTCCGGACCAACGGCGGGTACACGCCGATCCGCGCCGACGACGTGACGGTGGCCGACGTGCTCAAGCAGGCAGGCTACGCGACGGGCGGGTTCGGCAAGTGGGGCATCGGCGGGCGGGGCACGTCGGGCGTGCCGGAGAAGCACGGCTTCGACGTGTTCTTCGGCTACTACGACCAGCGTCACGCCCACACGTACTACCCCGAGTACCTGATCCGCAACAGCGAGGAAGTGCCGCTCGAGGGCAACACGGGCGACTTCTACACGGGCAAGACGCACGCGCAGTATCCGATCTTC
>CAZEJA010000395.1:0-3226 GCA_964512215.1 uncultured Planctomycetaceae bacterium | reverse complement strand
GAAGCAGTGGTCGCTGCCGGAGGCGCTGGTGCTGGCGATCTTCGCGGGGATCGGCTTCACGATCGCGATCGTGATCATGGCCGGCATCCGCGAGGAGCTGGACCACTGCGACGTGCCCAAGCCCCGCCGCGGCGCGGCCATCACGCTGCTGGTGGCGGGCATCCTGTCCCTGGCGTTCATGGGCTTCGCCGGCGCGGGCGGGAAGCTGGCCGCCCTCCTGGGGGTGCCCCAATGATGGTATGGATGATCATCCTCGCCGCGGGAACCATGCTGGCGCTGGCGCTGTTCATGGCCTATGTGCTGGGCTGGGCGAACCAGGCCTTCCACGTCGACGTCGACCCGAAAGTCGAGGCCGTCAACGAGGCCCTGCCGGGCGCCAACTGCGGCGGCTGCGGATACGTGGGCTGCAATGAATACGCCGAGGCCGTCGTCGCCGGGCACGTCCCGCCCGACAAGTGCACCGTCGGCGGCGTCAGTTGCGCTACGGCGCTGGCGAACATTCTGGGCATCGAACTGGGCGAGAGCTACCCGTACCGCCCGGCTGTCCACTGTGGCGCCACCTACGAGCAGCGCCTCGGGCGTCACGAGTACCGCGGCGAGCAGACGTGCCGCACCGCGAATCTCATCGCCGGCGTGCAGGGCTGCACCTACGGGTGCATGGGCTTCGGCGATTGCACGCAGGCGTGCGCGTTCGACGCCATCCACATCGTCGACGGGCTGGCGACGGTCGACTACGACAAGTGCGTCGGCTGCGGCGCCTGCGAGCGGGCCTGCCCGCGGCACATCATCTCCATGGTCCCCTTCAAGAGCGAGCATATGCTCATCGTCGCCTGCAGCAACCAGGACTTCGGCAAGGACGTCAAGGCCGTCTGCAAGGTCGGCTGCATCGGCTGCAAGGGCTGCGCCAAGCGGAGCGAGCTGTTCGAGGTGGTCGATAACGTCGCACGGATCGACTACGACAAGTACGATCCGGAGACGATGCGGGGCGCCCAGATCGCCATCGAGAAGTGCCCGATGAAGCGCCTGACCGTCGTGGGCAAGCCCACCGACAAGGACCTCGCGTCTCTGCTCGACGAGGAGGCCCCCACGCTCGTCCATGCCGATTTCAAGACGACCGTCGACGAGACGGAGTGGCACGGGTAAGATCGGGCGGGCGCCGCGAGCGGGGAGGAACCGATGAACTGGACACTGCTGATCGTTCTGATTGTCGTCAACACGCCGCTGTATTACCTGTTCTGGCGGTGGATCTTCAAGGAATGGGAAGTCTTCGGCGAGAGCCTGCGCTTCTGGTTCACGCCTGACATTATCTCCATATTCCGCGGAGAGCTGGAGACGGACATCCTGTCGGAGTTGAGGCTGTGGTGGTGGACGTTCCTGTGCGTCGCCATCGTGACGCTCGAGTACTACGGAATCTACATGCTCTTCCTTGTCTGAGCCCAAGAGGACATTGCGACGAATGGCCTGGTCGATCGTACGGATCGTCGTGCTCGCCTACGTGGGCATCCTGGTCCTGCTGTTCCTCTTCCAGTCGAAACTCGTCTACTTCCCCACGCGCACGATCGAGCGGACCCCCCGGGACTTCGGCCTGGCGTTCGAGGACGTCACGCTCGAGACGGAAGACGGCGTGAAGATCCACGGCTGGTACATTCCGGCCGACGACGCGAAGGGGACGGTGCTGTTCTTCCACGGCAACGGAGGAAATATCTCGCACCGCCTGCCCACGCTGCAGACGTTCCGCGAGATGGGTCTGAACTCGCTGATCGTCGACTACCGCGGATACGGGCGCAGCGAGGGCTCGCCCAGCGAGGCGGGTACCTACCGCGACGCCGAGGCCGCGTGGAAGTGGCTGACGGGGACGAAAAACGTTCCGCCCGGCAAGCTCGTGATCTTCGGGCGGTCCCTGGGCGGCGCGGTGGCTTCTAACCTGGCCGTCCAGCATCCGCCGGCGGCGCTCGTGCTGGAGTCATCCTTCACGTCCATTCCCGACGTGGCGGCGAAGATCTACTGGTTCCTGCCCGTCCGCCTGCTGTCGCGGTTCCAGTACAACACGCGGAAGAACGTCGCCGCCGCCCGGTGCCCCGTGCTCATCATCCACAGCCCCGACGACGAAATCGTCCCGTTCGACAACGGCCGACGCCTCTTCGACGCCGCCAACGAACCCAAGCAGTTCCTCGAGATCACCGGCGGACACAACGACGGGTTTCTCGAATCCGGTGAGAAGTATGAGAGGCCTCTGGAAGCGTTTCTCCACCGAAGCATCGGAGACTAGCTGCTATTTCCGATTTCCAATTTCCAATTTCCAATTGAACGGCATTCCTCCGGAACGGTGATCCGGGCTCATCAGACGTACGTCCCCCAATTGGAAATTGCCAAATGAAAATTGGAAATGCCGTTCTACCCCCATTCCTCTTCGATCCGCCGGCGGCGCTGTGCGCTCAGGTGGGCGAACACGCCGCCGACGAGGGCGCACATGACGGTGACGGCCGGGACGATGATCCGGCCGGCTTCGATCGTCTTGCGGCGGACCTCGACGAGGTCCGCGTCGGTCAGGTCGGGTATGGGCGCCTCGGGCTGCGTCGCCGGGGCCGTCGCGGGTTGGGACGCCGTCTGCGTCGCGGGCAGTGAGGTGGCCTGCAACTCCACGTAGGCCCGGTGGAACGCCGCCTGTCGGGCGCGCGTCACGTGGACCGAGTTCAACGCCATCGTGATCGTCAGCCCCGCGACGATCCCACAGCCGGCGCCGACCCACAACCCCGATCGCACGCTTCTCGCTCGCAGGGCGGGGAGAATCACCAGCACCGGCGCCGCAGCCAGCGACACGACCGCGCTGCCCAGCAGGACCGTGGGGAAGAACCCCACTGCGAACAGCGCGGCGGACCACCACATCGCCCGCGTGATTCGCTTCCCGAGCCCCGCTCGCGTGGCGCCCATGCCCTCACCCCCCCTTCTTCGGCGCCGGCGGACGCTCCGAGAAGAACTCCTCGAATCCGCCGCTGTAGTAAATCCGGTAGTCCTCGGGACCGCCCTCGACGATCATCGCCTCGATGCCCTCGTCGGCGGGCAGGAGCTTGAGCCCCGCCGGGCCCAGCACGCTCAGCGCCGTCGCCCACGCGTCGGCCGTCATCGCGGTCTTCGCGACCACCGTCACCGACGGGGCGGCGTCCACGGGCCAGCCCGTGCGCGGATCGATGATATGACTGTACCGCTTGCCGCCGATCTCCGCGTA
>CAZEJA010000394.1:0-3245 GCA_964512215.1 uncultured Planctomycetaceae bacterium | reverse complement strand
CCCTTCGCAGTTGCCGATGATCATGTAACACCCGCAGATAGCGATCAGTGGGCTTTGTCCGGGGCATTCCCGGTTGACTCGGGGCCCGCTGGCGCGGACAATGCGTCGTTCCGAATCGTCTGAAAGGACAGAGTCCATGCTGGAAGACCTCAAGAAGGATGTCTGTGCGGCGAACCTCAAGCTCGTCGACGAGGGGCTTGTGGTCCAGACGTTCGGCAACGTCAGCGGCGTGGACCGCGACGGCGGGCACGTCGTCATCAAGCCCTCCGGCGTGTCGTACGAGCAGATGAAGCCCCGCAGCATGGTGGTGGTCTCGCTCGAGACGGGCGAGGTCGTCGAAGGCGACCTGCGTCCCAGTTCCGACACGCCGACGCATCTGGAACTGTACCGCGCCTTTACCGAGATCGGCGGCGTGGCGCACACGCACAGCCTCTACGCCGGCGCCTGGGCCCAGGCGCAGAAGGAGATCCCGCCCCTGGGCACGACGCACGCGGACTACTTCTACGGGCCCGTGCCCTGCACGCGGCAGATGAAGGCCGAGGAGATCCGCGAGGACTACGAAGCCAACACCGGCAAGGTCATCGTGGAACGCTTCAAGGGACTGGCCTCCGCGTCGCTGCCGGGCGTGCTCGTCGCGCAGCACGGGCCTCTCGCCTGGGGCGCCTCGCCCGACGACGCCGTCGACAACGCCGCCCGGCTGGAGTACATCGCCCGCCTCGCGACGGAGACTATCCGCATCGAACCGTATCCCGCCCCCGCGCCGCGCGAACTGCTGCGGAAGCACTTCCTGCGCAAGCACGGGCCCAACGCCTACTACGGACAGGAGTCCTGAGAGCGACCCCCATGGACAGCGCACCCATGACCAGCCTGGAACGCGTGCCGGTGAAGATCTTCGTCGACAGCGAAGCGGCCGCGATCGCCGTCGCCGAACGCATCGCCGCGCTGATCCGCACGAACCACGAAGCGTCCAAGCCCACCGTGCTGGGCCTCGCGACCGGGCACACGCCCGTGAACGTCTACCGCGAACTCGCCCGCCAGCACGCCGAGGAGGGTCTGGACCTGTCGGGCGTGATCACGTTCAACCTCGACGAGTACTGGCCCATCGCCCACGACGCCATCCAGTCGTACCACCAGTGGATGCAGGACAACTTCTTCGACGCGGTCAACATCCGCCCGGAGAACATCCACATCCCCAGCGGCGAGGTCGGCGAAGACGGCGTCGACGCCTTCTGCCGCGACTATGAGAAGGCCATCGCCGACGCCGGCGGGCTCGACTTCCAGATCCTCGGCGTCGGGCGAAGCGGGCACATCGGCTTCAACGAGCCCGGGTCCGGCCGCGACAGCCGCACCCGACGCCTCGAACTCGACAAGGTCACCCGCATGGACGCCGCGGGCGACTTCTTCGGCGAGGAGAACGTCCCCGAAATGGCGATCACCATGGGCGTCGGGACCATCTTCGACGCCCGCGAGGTCGCGCTGCTGGCCTTCGGCGAGCACAAGGCCCCCATCTGCCGCCAGGCCGTCCAGGGCGAAGTCACCCGGCGCGTGGCGGCCAGCTTCCTCCAGCAGCACCCGAACGTCACGTTCTTCCTCGACGCCGCGGCGGCCGCCGACCTGACGCGGATCAAGACGCCCTGGCTGCTCGGCCCGTGCGAATGGGACGAGGCGCTGCGGCGCAAGGCGGTGATCTGGCTGGCGCGGAAGATCGACAAGCCCATCCTCAAGCTCACCGACGAGGACTACGCCGAGAACGGGCTGACCAACCTCCGCAACGCCGCCGGCGGGGCCCAGCGGGCCAACCTCGAAGTCTTCCGCCGCCTGATGAACACGATCACGGGCTGGCCGGGCGGAAAGGGCGAGTCGCGCCGCATCCTGATCCTCAGCCCGCATCCCGACGACGACGTGATCTGCATGGGCGGCACGATGACGCGACTGGTCGAGCAGGGACACGATGTCCACGTCGCCTACATGGTCAGCGGCTACCTCAGCGTGTTCGACCACGACGTGCTTCGCTACGCCGAGTTCGCCGAGGCGTTCAACCAGGTCTTCGGGCTCGCCGAGTCGAAGGCCGTCATCGAGAAGCACTTCGAGAAGTTCCTCTGCCGGAAGCAGCCCGGCGACATCGACAGCTCTGAAGTGCAGGCCGTCAAGGGGCTCATCCGGCGCGGCGAGGCCCGCGACGCGGCCGTCTTCTGCGGCATGCCCGAAAGCGGCGTGCACTACCTGGACCTGCCCTTCTACGACACGGGCAAGGTGCAGAAGAACGAGATCGGCCCGGGCGACGTCGAGCCCGTCCGCAAGCTCTACGAGGCCGTCAAGCCCCAGATGATCTTCGCCGCCGGCGACATGTCCGACCCGCACGGCACGCACCGCCTGTGCCTCCAGTCCGCCCTGACGGGGCTGCACGAGTACGTCGCTGCCGGCGGCGAACGACCGGAGGTGTGGCTGTACCGCGGGGCGTGGCAGGAGTGGGAACCCGAGCAGATCGACCGGGCCGTGCCCCTCTCGCCCGACGAGTTGAAGCACAAGCGATACGCCATCTTCCGCCACCAGTCCCAGAAGGACCGGGCCATGTTCCCGGGCCCCTACGACAGCCGCGAGTTCTGGCAGCGGGCCGAGGACCGCAACATGACCACCGCCGCCTCCTACGACGCGCTCGGGCTGCCCGAGTACCACGCCATCGAGGCGTTTGTCCGCTGGCCCGTCGAGCCGGCCGCGATGGCCGCCGGACAACTGGAGAAGTAACCCCTGGGAGTTCCATTAGTTATGACCGAAGCAAACCTCGACAAGGCCGTCATCCTCGCCCGCGGACTGGGCACGCGGATGCGGAAGAACGACGAAACCGCCAGCCTGACCGACGCCGAGCAGGCCGTCGCGGATACCGGCGTCAAGGCGCTCATCCCCATCGACCGCCCCTTTCTGGACTACGTCATCAGCGGGCTCGCCGATGCGGGATATCGGCAGATCTGCCTGATTATCGGGCCCGAGCATGACGTCATGCGCGAGTATTACGGTTCGCTCGACTATGATCGCGTCAGCATCGAGTTCGCGGTCCAGGTCGAGCCTCTCGGAACGGCCGACGCGGTGGCCGCCGCCGAGGACTTCGCGGGCAACGACCCCGTCCTGGTCATCAACTCCGACAACTACTACCCCGTCGAGGCCCTGCGGCGACTGCGCGAGTGCAGCGGGTCCGCCCTGGCGGCCTTCGACCGCGACGCCCTGATCGCCGAGATCAACATCCCCGC
>CAZEJA010000393.1:0-3251 GCA_964512215.1 uncultured Planctomycetaceae bacterium | reverse complement strand
CCGTAATGACATTCACGACATTCGGCGCCCCCCCCGACGGCTTGCCGTTTCGCGTCTGTTGCAGTCGCCCCGCCGCCAGCACCGTGCCTCCAACCGACACGCCGCCCGCCGCAGCCGCGAATCCCGCCAGGAAGCGTCGCCGAGAAACTGTCTTCTGTGCCATCTCACGAGGTCCTTTCGGTGTGTCTGAGCAATCGGCGCAGGCCCGCCGGCCTTGAGCGGGTGCGGCGCAGGTGGTATTCTGCACTGATCTTCCAGTGAATGAAAGGTCGCAGTGTATGTGGACGAAGCCGTACGGACAGACGGGCAAGGACGTGTCGGTCATCGGGTTCGGCGGGATGCGGTTCGCCAACCCCCAGGACATCGACGCCAACGCGGAGATCGTGCTGCACGCGCATCAGCGCGGCGTCAACTACTTCGACACCGCCCCGGGGTATTGCGCGGGCAAGAGCGAGGAGATCGTCGGCGCCGCTCTCAAGCAGATGACGCCCGACACGTGGTATGTCTCGACGAAATCGAACAAAGCCGACGGCGGCGCCTACCGGGCGGACCTGGAGAACTCGCTGAAGGTCCTCGGCGTGGAGAAGATTCACTTCCATCACATCTGGTGCGTTGTGACGCTGGAGGCGTGGAAGCAGCGCGTCGCGGGCGGGGCCGTCGCGGCCGCTCTGAAGGCGAAGGCCGAAGGGCTCATCGAGCACGTGGTGGTCTCCTCGCACCTGCCGGGCGGAGAGCTGGCGCAGATGCTGGACGAAGGGCCCTTCGAGGGCGTCACGCTCGGGTACTGCGCGCTGAACTTCCCCTACCGGGAAGAAGGCGTCGCGGCTGCGGGGGCCAAGGAGCTCGGCGTGGTGACGATGAACCCGCTGAGCGGCGGGCTGATCCCCCAGCAGGCGGACAAACTCGGCTTCCTCATGGGCGAGGGCGACGACTCCGTCGTGCAAGCCGCCCTGCGATTCAACGTGTCGAACCCGAACGTCACGTGCGCCCTGGTCGGCTGCACGACGAAGGACCACGTCGACCAGGCCGTCGATGCCGTCGAGAACTTCACGCCGTACGACGCCGAGCGGACCGAGTCGATCCGCACGCACATCGTCGAGGGCTTCGACGGATTCTGCACCGGCTGCGGCTACTGCCTGCCCTGCCCCGAAGGCGTCCCCATCCCGCAACTGATGGACGCCTACAACCTGCACCTGCTCGCCGACCCGCCGCCACAGAAGGTCCTCCAGCGGCTGAAGTGGCATTGGGGGATCGCCCCCGAGGCCGCCGACGCATGCTCGCAGTGCGGCGCCTGCGAGGACGCCTGCACGCAGCACCTCCCCGTCCAGGAGCGGATCGCGAACGTCGCCGAGATCGCCAAGGCCGCCCGGGACGAGCAGAAGAAGAACGACTAGTCCACGGATTACACGGATAGGAAAAGAGGCAGTCCACGAATTGCACGAATTGCACGAAGGGGAGAAGAAACGGCAAACGCACAGGCCGTTTCTTCTTGAATCCGTGTAATCCGTGTAACCTGCCTGCCGGCAGGCAGGTCCGTGGACTATTCCGTGGGCGACTCGGTGCTCGTCCCCAGCGTCAGGAGTTTGAAGGCGGTCTCCGGGTCGAGCCGGCGGGCGGCGTCGACGCCTTCGATCTCGATCAGGATCACCTCCAGGACGCAGAACACCGTCGCCCCGCCGCGCGGACAGCCCACGATGGGCTCCTCGCCGCCGCGCCCGATGCCCGCGTGCAGGTGCAGTGAGGGCTTCTCGTCTTCCGCATCCCAGAAGATCGTCCCCACGCCGACGATCTCGCGAGCGTCGTCGAACTCCGTGTACTGCGGCTGCGGCGTGCCCGTGACATTCTTCGGACCCACCACGACCGAGCCCGATCGCAGTCCGCCGACCACGATCACCGCGGCGCTGCGGAGGTCCTCCTTGGCGGCGATGGACTCGATGCCTTCGTAGACGTCCTCGCCCTCGAATCCCCGGGCGACGATCACCCGCCCGACCTTGCCCACGCTGTAGTCCATGTCTCCGCCTCCGCGCCGCAACCGTTTACGGTTTCGCGGCCGTTCCCGGTTTCGCGACCTCAACCTTCCGACCGTTCAGAATCGCATTCCACAGCGGCCGCAGTTCGACGGTCAGCGCCACGCCCCGCCTCCCGCTCAGTCGTACCATCTTGGCGCTCTGCAGCACCGTCCGCACGACCCGCGCGAAGTCCTTGTCCTTCTTCGCGAGGTCGCCCACGGTCGTCTTGCCCTCGACGGGCAGCGACTCCACCTGCCGGGTCAGCGCCATCCACGTATCGATCGACGCCAGGCGAATCGCCTGATCCATCCCGCTGGCTGCGTCGGCCGACACCGTCACCGTCCGCGAGATCCACGGCGGCGCGGCGTTGACGAACGCCGCAAACGCCTCCGCCTGCGGCGAGGGCGTCCGCAGCGCCTTGCGTGTCGGCGCCGCCAGGCCCGTCTCCCGGACGACCGTCGGGTCCGACCGGATAATCCGTCGCTCCAGGCGGGTGGTCCATTCCGGCCGGTCGCGGAGATTGGCCCGGGCCCAGCTCTTCAGGTCCATGAAGACCTTCCGCAGGGGCAGCGTGATCTCGACCTCCACGACGAGCGCGTCCGCGTGGTGCGCGACGCTGGTCTCGCGGGCGCCGCGGAGGAACCGCGTCAGATCGACGTCCTTCCGCTCGGCCGCGTCGATCATCGCCCCGATCGTCAACTCCCCGTCGACGATCACGCCGCGAATCCGCTCGCCCAAGCGTCGTTTCGCGTCGTCCCGCGCCGCCCGGATTGTCGCGAGGCGCCCCAGCGGCGTGACCCGCTCCTGCCAGAACGCGCGGGCTGCGCCGGTCAGCAGCGACGGGCTCGCGACGTCCGCACTGCCGACGGGCGTTCGCGGAACGCTCAGGAACGACGACCGGGCCTTGCCCGTCCCAACAGCGACGAGGGATGTCTGCGAGTTGGCGGCGGCGATTCGGTCGAAATACGCACTGCTGATACTGCTGCCGCGTGCGTAATTCTCGTGGATGTACTTGCGGGCGGCAACGACGCCGGCAAGGCTGACCCTCAGTTCGACGCGGCAGAGACCGTCGCCGTCGGTCGCCGGCGTGCCCGTCTCAGGCGCCCCGGCGGCGTAGGCGGCCAGCGCTTCCGGCAGCCGCGTGCATCCGCCCGTGACGTCCCCTACCGTCTTGCCGGGCGATATCTTCAGACGGGCGATCTGTCCGGCCAGCTTCGCGGCCGCGTCGGCCCGCGCGGCACC
>CAZEJA010000392.1:0-3252 GCA_964512215.1 uncultured Planctomycetaceae bacterium | reverse complement strand
GAGCGTCTTCCACGGCGGGTTCGGGCGGTTATCTGACACCGTCATCGGCAGGGACATGTTCTTGCCCTTGTGGCAGCTTCCGCAGCGTTTCTGCAGGGCCTTCATCGCGGGCGGCGTGCTGGGCCATTTCAGGTCGCTGCGATCGATCCTGTTCTGCGCGTACCCGCCGACCATACCCGAGCCCAGCGCGGCGTACGTGCCCGGGAAGGCGGCGCCCGTCTCGATCCACAGGCGGAGGATCTTTCGCTCCCGCTCGGTGGTCTGCACCTTGTTGTGCGAGGGCAGGAGCTTCTGCATCAGCGGGCTGGCGCTGCTGCCGATGGTTCGGGGGGCGCGGTTGGCCGGGCCGTTCCGCCCGTCGGCGAACTGATTGCGGACGGTCAGCGTGAAGTAGCTCAGCGGGAACATCGGCCCGGGGTCGCCCGAGAGGATCACGCCGCCCTCGCGCTTGTCGACGTCGTGGCACTTGAGGCAGTGCTTGTCGAGAATCGGCTGAACGTCGCGCAGGAAGTCCAGCACGTCGGGCACATCCGTGATCGGTTCGATGCGGCTGGGCGAGCGGCGGGTCGCCATCAGGTTCCGCCCGGCGGCGTAGCGCGGCGTGTCGACGCGGTTCTCGTGACAGCCGACGCAACTGGTCGTCTCGCCCGGCATGACGGTCAGGAAGCTCTGCATCCGCTTGACGGCCATGTCGTTCTCATCGAGCGCGACGAAGAACAGGCTCCGCAGGGCGGGCAGTTCCATGAAGGCCGACCCGTCGTCCTCGACGGGCACCGTGCCGACGACGCGTTCGAGCGAGAAGGTCCCGCCATAGCTGAGCGGCTCCATGCCGCCGGTGAAGTTGATCGGCTTGGGCAGGCTCTCGATGACGAGCAGCTTCTTGATGTCGCCTCGCTTGACGCCCACCATGTTCCGCCCCTGGTAGACGTCGGCGAGCACGAGCATTCCGGTGGCCTTCGAGGGGTCGGTCCGCGGGGGGATGACCTGCTCTCGCCGGCGCGGAATCAGCGGGCGCGGCTCGTGGAGGTGGAGCTTGCGGGCGCGGTCCTCGCTGGAGAGCGTGTAGAGCGGGACCGTCGCGCCGGACCCGTCGATGCCGATGATCGACGGGCCGTCGGCGGCGAGGAAGCAGTTCTCGCTGATCGCCCACGGGTCGCGGTACTCGCGCTTGGGTGTGATGGTGCGGGCGAAGGCCTGCGCATCCGGCCCGGCGTTGGGGTCGACGATGGTGACAGGCCCGGCGTGTTCCTTGCGGCCGTGTCGCGGGGAGAAGCTCACGACCACCTTGTCCGAGCCCGGGATGGGCTTGGCGTCGATCATCGTCGTGCCCGGGTGCATGTTGCCGAAGTAGACCGTCTGGTTCGTCCCGTCGGGGTTCGCGGTCCAGAGGTGGTGGTACGTCACCTGGTTGCGGTCGACGTACTCCCAGCGGGTGTAGAGGATTCGCCCGTCCGGCAGGGGCCACGGCGTGTTGTCGTGCTCGAGGTTGGCGGAGATCTGGCGGATGTTCCGCCCGTCGCGGTCGCAGCGGTGCAGGACGGCGACCTGCGTCAGCCAGCAGTTGACCCACCGCTTGGCCCGGCTGGAGACGAAGATAATGTCGCCGTCCGGCAGGAAGGCGGGCTCGATGTCGTCCCACGGACCGTCCGTGAGCTGGCGGAGGCCCTTGCCGTCGGCGTGGATCTCGTACATGTTGAAGTGGTCCGTGCCCGCCTTGCGCCAGCAGAAGACGATCCGCCTGCCGTCGTAGTCGACCACGGGGTCGCGGAGCGTGCCCTTGGGGTCGTCGATCAGGCCCGTGACCTTGCCCGTGCGGAGATTCACGCGGGCGAGCTTGCCGCCCATGCCGTACGCCTTGCGGTTCTCGTCGGCGGCGTAGTAGCTGAAGTTGGCGTACCAGTGCCCGTCGCTCCCCAGTCCGCGCGCGGCGAAGACGATCTCTTCGATATCGGCCAGCGGACCAGCCAGGAGCTTGCTGCGGAGCTGCGGCGAGGCCTTCGGCGGCGTTGGCGTGGGCGGCTTCTTCTTCGCCCGGGACGCGCCGGGGTTCTTGGCGACGAAGGGACCCAGCGTTTTCGCCGAGGGCGATGCGGACCAGGCCTGAATCTCCGATGCTCCGGGGTTCAGCCCGCCGTAGGAACTGAGGAACTTCAAGCGAATCGAACGGGCCGTGACGGGCCTGGGCAGCGCCATCCGCTGCGGTCCCCGTCCCAGGCTTAGAGTCCCTTTGGCCGTTGGCGCCTTCGCTCCATCGACGTGGACCTCGTAGTCCTTCCAGTTCTCGCGCCAGTCTCCGGAGCATCGGCCGTAGTAGACGAGTTCCGCCACGACGACAGGCTCATCCCACGTCAGCGTGATCTCGGTGCCGTTGCGATGCGTATCGCCGTTGACCGCCCAGGCGGCGCCGCCGTCGTTACGGCTCGTGGGAGCGGGGATATTTCCGTCGACCACGCGAGCGGCGCGATAGTTCGCGCTGTGCTCGGACGTCGCCGTTGCCGTCGCCGTACGGGCGACGTTCACGGGTTTCGCGCTGCGATCTCCGGCAGCGAATGCCCCGACAGATGCGACGCCGGTGATGATGGACGCAGTCAGCAGGGCCGCGAATGCCTGATGGATTGCTCTCGTGCTCATGATGGTTGAGATTATACGCCGAAGGTGGGGGGTGTGCTACGGAGTCAACTTGGCATCCCGGTCCAGGGGCTCGACGCGCATCTTCCAGCCGAAGGGCTTGCGGATCAGGAACTCGCTGTCCCTGAACTTGACATCCGTTTCGATGTCCTTGAAGACCACCGTCGTGACGTTCTTGCTCTTGTCCTTCGAGACGACCCGGATCGGCAGGTCGGTCTTGCGGTCGATCCACATCTCCAGGCGGACGAAGCTCAGGTCCTTCGCGCGGGTCGCGTGGGGGACCAGCAGCAGGTAGTCGCTGCCGGGCGGGTCGCCTTCCCGAGCGTCGCGCGTGACGGCGCGGAAGAGCTTCAACATGTCGGCCGTCTTCTGCCCGAACCCGCGTAACTTCGCCACATCGCCCGACTCGCAGGCCTTCGCCAGCGCATCCACGTCCGAAATCCCCAGCGCCTCGTAAATCGACCGGACACGTTTCGCCCCTAATCCCGGCACCTCCAGCATCTCCAGCAGCCCCTCCGGGATCGACGCCAGCAGCGCCCCGTGCGCCTCCATACGTCCCGTACGCACCAGCTCACCGATATCCTGCGCGAGGCCCTTCCCGATCCCCCGAATCGACTCCAGTTC
>CAZEJA010000391.1:0-3267 GCA_964512215.1 uncultured Planctomycetaceae bacterium | reverse complement strand
GGCGTGGAACGACCACCGCCCGACCGCCTTCATCGTGTGCCCGGCCGGGAAGCGGTACGTCGTCCGCCCGTAGAGGGCCCCCAGCCTTTGCGTGTAGCTCAGGATGATCCGCTTCTCCTGGCGGGCCTCCAGCGGGAAGACGCGCATCTTGAACGTGGTCCCGTCCACCCACTCCAGCAGGGCGGGGTCCTTCATCTGCTCCTTGACCGACTGGTAGACCTGGCGGGCCCGCTGACGCTCGACCATGCCGCCCTCGTTGAGCTTGCCGTCCACGTACATCGCCAGCCGCGACAACGACGCATCCGGCGGCAGGGGGAAGTAGAACGTCCCTTCCAGGCGGCTGGAAGCGTGGTTGAAGTACGTCTGGTCGATGGTCGTCCGGGCGAAACCGTCCTCCACGTGCACGTCGACGTGGAAGGTGCGCAGCGACAGGTCGACCTTCCCGCCGGCGGCGTCTTTGGCGACCAGCGCGCCGCCCGCGTACTTGCTGGGGGGCACGAGCGGGGGTTCCGCGGCGGCCATCAGGTCGCGCGCCCAGTCGAGCACGTGCGTCGCCCGGGGCAGGTCGGCGACGCGTCCGTCCTCGCCGATCAGGTGCTGCCCGGCGTGGAGCAGCCCGCCGAACCCGCTGACGCGGACCTTGCCCTGCGTGACAATCACGCCGGTGGCCTCGGGGGCGACCTGGACGCCCAGATGCGTGCCCAGGGCGATCACCTCGCGATCGGGCGTGCGGATGACGAACGTCTCGCCGGTCGGTCCCGCCGCGGTTGCGAGCGGGGGCACTTCGACGTAGACCTCCCCCGCATAGACGGTCAGGCGCCGCGGGTCGGTCACGTTCATCGTCGTGTTCTGGTTGACGTAGACGACCGCCCCGTCGCCCAGCACGAGGCGCCGGCGCTCGCCCAGTTCCGTGTGGACCACGCTGCCGACGCCGACGGGCGGCGCCAGCGGCACAGGCGGACGCTTCTGGGCGGTCATCGCACCCGTCGCGGGCGTCGGGGCGGCGGAGACGGACCCCGCCTGCGATGGCCCGGGGGTTACACCGACCAACGTCGAGGAAGAGCCGGACTGCACGGGGCTTCCGGCCGGCCCGACCCAGTAGCTGAGCCCCATCGCGATCAGCACGACGACCGCCGCAGCCAGCGCACCGCGCCGCCACCCCGCGCTGGAGCGCCACGCCGCTCGCCGCCGCCAGCGGCTGCGCCGTTCGGCCCGGCTGCGAGCGAGCGTGAGCATCTTCTCGCTCACCCGGGCGGCGAACAGGTCGTCGGGGTCCTCCGGGGCGTACGCACCGGTCAGCAGGTGCTTGATGTTCCGGGCCGAGATCGAGTCGCTTCGGTCCGTTTCCCTTTGAGGATGTTCGTTGTCGTTCATGGTTCGTCCTCGCACGCCGTGGTGTTCGTCAGGTGACTCCTTCGGCGCGAAGATTCTTCGTGAGAGTCAGGAAGGTCGCCCGGAACGCCTGCCGGGCGCGGGTCAGGAGCGACTCCGCCGCCTTGACCGAGGTGCCCAGCACGCCGGCGACCTCGCGGACCGACTTGCCCAGCACATACCGCGTCTCCAGGGCCTGCCCGTAGTGCGGCGGCAGTTGGGCCATCGTAGCGTTGACCATCTCGCGCGTCTCGTCGCGGACCAGCAGGTCGCGCCCGAACGGTTCGGACTCGAGCATCGCGTACAGTGAAAGCAGTTGATCGTCCATCTTCGCCCAGAACCTTTCCAGGTCGGCTACCGACCGTTCCCGCGACAGTGCCCGGCGGATCTCGTTCCGCGCCAGGCCCGTCAGCCATGGGAAGATATTCCCGCCCGACCGCTTCGGGTCGTAGCGCTTCAGGCGACCGATGGCCCGCAGCAGCGTCTCCTGGACCACCTCTTCGCAGACGTGGTGGTTGCGCCCGACGCGATAGAGGCAGAACCGGTAGAGCGGGCGCAAGGCCTCGTCCGCGAGGCGTTGGACGGCCTCGTCTTTGCCCGCCAATGCGTCCCGGCGCCAAGAGGCGTCATAGGTCGGCTGCAAGAGGTCGGTTCCTTCTCGGGTGCGGCGTGGGGTTCACCTGTGTGCTGCACGGGTCGATCGCCGGCGCCGCTCGCTTCGGCCGGCCGAGACGGCGGCGTTCCTGAAGGATATGTCACTCCGGGGGGCGAATCCTCCGCGGAAACCGCCCCGCCCGTGCGTCGCACATACCAGCGTACCGCGCGCGAGCGGGCGCGCAAAGCGCCGCATTTCTCCGGGTGAATGGGGTGTTTCCGGCGGGATGGGTGCGGCCTCAGGCGGTCACGGGCTTCTCGTAGATCCGATACGTCTTGTACCGCGTCGGGCTGAGCCCCTTCGAGATCGTCCGGTTGGACATGTCGTTGTCCTCGAGCACCCAGGACGCCTCGGCGACGTGGTAGCGCCGCTCGATCGACCGCAGGATGACCTCCATCAGCAGCAAGGCGGTGATGCCCTTGGCGCGGTGCTTCTCGAGCGCCGCGATGCCGAGCACGCGCATCTGATCGACCCGCTTCATCTCCCGCAGGAACTTCAGAAACCCCAGCGGGAAGAGGCGTCCGTTGACGGCCTTCAGGGCGCCGCTGATGTTGGGGATCGCGATCAGCGCCCCGGCCGGCTCGCCGTCGACTTCCGCGAAGATGATAATCTCCGGGTCGACCACCATCTTCATCTCGGAGGCGGTCTCGAGAATCTCCTCCTTCGTCAGGGGCACGTAGCCCCAGTTCTGCCTGCGGGCCTCTTCGAAGACGCCCAGGAACCGCAGGATATCCTGCTGGTAGGTCTTCATGTCGAGGCAGTGCAACGTGATCTCCGGGTGCCGCCGCCGCAGCACGGAGGCGGTCCGGACGAGGCGCTCGTGCTTCTCCGTCCCGGGCAGCAGGCCCTTATCGTGAATCAGATACGCATAGAGGTCCTTGCACTTGCCGAACCCCGCCGCCTCGAGGAGATCGGCGTAGGCGGGCGGATTGTAGGGCATCATCACCATGGGCGGGTAATCAAAGCCCTCGATCAGCACACCGCACTCGGCGTTCATGGACGGGTTGACGGGCCCGCGGATCGTGTCCAGCCCGCGCTCGCCCAGCCACGCCTCGGCGGCGCCCACCAGCGCCCGGGCGGCCTCGGCGTCGTCCGGGGAGCACTCGAAGAACCCGAAGAAGCCCACGCGGTCGTTGTAGTGGGCATTGTGAGCCGTGTTGTGGATGGCTGCGATGCGCCCGACCGCCCTTCCATCCCGCTCGGCCAGGAAGAGGGCTATCTCCGCATGCTCGAAGAACGCC
>CAZEJA010000390.1:0-3280 GCA_964512215.1 uncultured Planctomycetaceae bacterium | reverse complement strand
AACAACCACGTCGCCGAGAAGGCGATCGAGGTCAACTGCGTGCTGGGCGACCGCGAGCAGGTGCCCGCGACGGTGGTCGGCGTGGATCCCGAGACGGATCTGGCGCTGTTGAAGCTGACGCTCCCGGACGGGCGTGGTCCGCTGCCCGTCGCGGAGTTCGGCGACTCCAACCAGGTCCAGGCGGGTCAGTTCGTGATGGCGCTGGGCTCGCCGTTCGGCTTCACGCGCAGCATCTCCCTGGGCATCATCTCGAACACGAAGCGGTACATCGGCTTCACGACGCAGCACCGGTACAACCTGTGGCTGCAGACGGACGCCGCGATCAACCCGGGCAACTCGGGCGGGCCGCTGGTCGACACGCAGGGGCGGGTGATCGGCATCAACACGCTGGGCGTGTCCTCCGGGTCCATCGGGTTCGCCATTCCCTCCAATGTCGTGCAGGACGTGATCGACCGGCTGAAGATTGCCGCAGCCAAGATGGACAAGGACAAGTGGCCGGCCAAGGTGCAGCGGACGTATACGGGCCTGCAACTCCAGGCGCTGAACGACTTCAACACGAACACGTTCACCGACTCGACGCGGGGTGTGCTGATCCAGAACGTCGACGCCGAGTCGCCCGCGATGAAGGCGGGGATCAAGAACGGCGACATCCTGCTGGGCGTCAACGGTGTGCCGGTCGAGGGACTCTATGTCGAGGAACTGCCGATGCTCCGCGTGATGCTGGCGGACCTGCCCGTGGACGCCGCCGCCCAACTCCTGATCGCCCGCAAGGGCGTGAAGACGGACCCAAAGCTCCTCTCCGGAGGCGATGAACATCTCCCCGCAGTCGTGGCATACCGCCAGGATTGCGCAACGTCCGTCGGTAAGCGAGGGCTGCTGGTGATTCCCTTCCAGCCGATCACGCGGGGCAAGTTCGAGGGCGAGGACTTCGACTGCAAGCGATGGAACCTGACGGTCAAGGAGATCACGAAGTTCTCCAACCCGTCGCTGCACTTCCTGCATCCCGCCGGCGGGGTCTTCATTCAGGGCGTGCGATACCCGGGCAACGCCTCCGACGCGCAATTGCAGGTCAACGACATCATCCTGACGATCGGCAAGGCCCCCATCAAGACCAACGCCGACGTCAAGAAGGCCTACGAGGCCCTGATCGGCGACAAGACGCTCACCGAGAAGAAGGTGCTGATCAAGATCAAGCGGAACGGGTTCATCGACTGGAAGATCCTCAACTGGCAGAAGGACTACCTCCAGGAAGACTGACCGTGCGGCCAAACGGACACGAAGCATGTTGGATCGAGGACAGACCATGACGCGCAACCAGACGTGGACAGGAATCGGGCTGGTGGTGGTTCTGCTGGCGACGGTCGGCGTCGCCCAGGACACGAAGCGACCGGCGAGGAAACAGCGCGAGAAGGCAGCCGCCAAGGCCGCCCCGAAGGCGCCCCGCACCGCGAAGAAAAAGGTCGACGAGGATGACGACCGCTCGACCGAGAAACTGATCGCCGCGGCGGGCAAGAGCTTCGTGATCGTTCGGACGTGGTACCAGAAGGACCTCTCCGACCCCGTTACGGGGCGGAACGGCAACTGGACGGTGGCGCGGCTGTACCAGAACTACGTGGACAAGAAGCGTCCCGCCGAGGCGGCGGGCGTGGTGCTGGACGCCGCCGGGCGCGTGCTGGTCTACGATGACGGCATCGAGGACCGCTTCATCCAGAAGATCGAGATCGAGACGGCGGACGGGAAACGCTTCCCCGCGACCCGACACCAACTCCTGGCCGATGCGCCGGGCATCATCCTGACCGCGGGCGCCAAAGCGAAGGGCAAGCTCTCGCCGCTGGCGTTCGCACCGATGGCCGATGATGGCATCAACACGAAGCTCGGGCAGGTCTACCTGACGCGGATGGACGACAAGTGGAATATTGAGGCAGGCCCGATGCGCCCCAGCGTGCGCTACGGGACCGACCGGGACGGGAACATCTACTACGGGTACCGCAGCGGGGGGAGATATGCGGGGGGCTCCGCCACCGCCCTGCCGGCCGTCCTCGGCGATGGGGAGGGACGCCCCGTCGGCTGCTCCGTCAGCGGGTTGATGGACCTCCGCCAGACCGAGTGCGTCTGGCAAGGCGCCGACCTGCTCAAGGCGGACGGGTACACGTGGGGCGAGTTCACCAAGGCGCTGGAGGCCTGCCGCAAGAGTCTGACGGCCGCGACGCAGGAGGTCGTGCTGACGTTCCATCAGGGCAGCGACAGCGGCAACGAGTATCGGTACTCGTCGCGCGGGCCCACCGCGACGGCCGGGCGAGAAATCAGCGCGTACGGCATGGCGATCAGCGACACGGAGATCATCGTCCCGATGCCCCTGGACCGCAAGACGGCAGCCAAGATCGACAAGATCTACGTGAAGTACTCCGCCACCGACCGGGCGCGCGCGAGTTTCGTGGGGGCCTACAAGGAGTTTGCGGCGTTCCGGATCAAGCTGGACAAGGGCAAGCTGCCCGCCTTTCTGAAGCTGGCCGCCGCCGACCCGGCGCGAATGAAGCCCTTCCTGGTCGCCCGCGCGCGGAAGCGCCAGGGCAAGAAGTACGTGGACCTGACCACGAACCGCCTGGCGGGCAAGCGCCGGGGGCATGCGGGAACGTACCACTGGCAGTCCGCCCTGGAGATGCAGGGCGGCTCAGTCCTGGTGGACTTCCAGGGCAACGTCCTGGGTGCGAGCCTGGTCCAGCGCGTCGAGCACGAGGAGGAGAGGCAGTTCCAACAGGCCGGGCGCTACTACGGGTCGAGCCCGGAGACGCGGATCTTCACGGTGGGCGAGCTGCGCGACGACCTCACGAAGCCGCTGGCGCATCTGGACCCGGAAATCAAGGTCAAGACGCGCACGCAGTCGAAGCGCCGGGCGTGGCTGGGCGTGGAGTACGTCGCGATGAACCCGAACCTGGCCGAGATGCTCAAGGTCGAGGCGCCCACCAAGGACGGGCAGTTGGGCTTCATCGTCAACGCCGTCTACGCGGGCTCGCCGGCGGCGAAGCTCGGTCTGAAGACAGGCGACATCCTGCTTCGTCTCAAGGCGCCGGGGATGCCCTACCCCATCGAGTTGAACGCGATGCTCGCCGCGCGCGCGGCCTACGGCGGGTACCGCGGCTTCTATCGGGGCGGCATGGGCGGCGAGGAGGCGTCGATGGGGCCCGCCCCCCAGACGTGGAAGAACCGCGAGAACATCCTCACGCGGGCGATGGACGCCATCCGCGTGGGCAAGACCATCAGCCTGACGTACAACCGCCCC
>CAZEJA010000389.1:0-3281 GCA_964512215.1 uncultured Planctomycetaceae bacterium | reverse complement strand
GAAAGGCACGATCACGGAGATGTTCGGCGGCAGCGTCGCGCCTCGCCCCGAACGGCCGCGTCCGGAGCAGCGTACGACGGCGATCGACGACAGGCCGACGCCACGCGAACCCCGCGCGCAGGAGCCGCAACCGCGCGGCGGGGGAGGCGGACGGTCCCGGAACCCCGTGATTCTCGCGCTGGACGCCAACGGGGACGGTGAAGTGTCGGCTGCGGAGATGGCCGCCTCGACGGCCGCCCTGAAGAAGCTCGACAAAGACGGCGACGGGCGGGTCAGTCGGGAGGAGATGCGTCCTCCCGGCGGGGGAGGCGGACAGCGGGATCGGCGCGACGACCAGCGTCGAGGCGGGGACACACCCCGGCGCGATGATTCGCCGGGAAGACCGGACAGGCCCTCCCGCCCAGCCGAAGACCGCCGGGATTCACGCCCGCCGCTGGAGGGCCAATCGACCGGGCGGGACACCAGCCAGCGCCGCCCCGCCTGGCCGCTCGTGCACGCCCCGGAACTCGACACCGACGCCGACGGCGCTGTCACGCTTCAGGAGATGCTCGCCCAGGCCACGCCGACATTCACCGGCTGCGCCCGCGACCGCGACGGCAAGCTCGCCGCCAGCGAGTACGACGCCGGGGACATGCCCCGCACGCCGATGGCCGGGTTCGTCAGGGGCCATGCGCGCGAACTGGATGCCGACCGGGACGGAGCGATCTCCCGAAGCGAACTGCTCGACGTGGCCGGCCGCATGTTCCGTCAGGCCGACGCCAATGGTGACGGTAAGCTGACCGCCGACGAATACACCGAGGCCGTCGAGTTCGGCAAGGCCCATCCGAAACAGCAGCCCGGCGAGCGTCCCGCTCCGCGCAAAGACCAGCGATGAGAATCCCTCGAACGATCACGGTCGTCGGGGTCGCCCTGCTCCTGGCGGCTGCGAGCTACGGCCAGGATCGATCCCGCAAGCGACGTGACGAGCCGGTGGGTTCACGCCGCGGCCCCGAGCACGTCGCGCAGACGACGGTGCCCGATCACCCGATCGACGCGATCCTGTCGAGGCCGACCGACACGGCTGTGACCGTCAGCATGCTGGCGTATTCGGATATGCGCGGGCAGGTCCGCTATGGTACAGCGGCGGACGCCCTGACGGCGCAAAGCCCGATGACGCCGCTGCCAAAGGGGCAACCAGTTGAGGTAGTTCTGAAGTCCCTCCAGCCCGACACGCAGTACTGGTATGAGTTGCACTACGGTCCGAACGGGGAGGGGGCGAAGGTGGCCGGCACGTTCCACACGCAGCGCCCGCCGGGCAAGGCGTTCGTGTTCACCGTGCAAGCCGACTCGCATCTCGACCAGAACACCGTGCCGGAACTCTACCAGCGAACACTGCGCAACGCCCTGGCGGATCAGCCGGACTTCCACATCGACCTTGGTGACACGTTCATGACGGGCAAGTACCGCGGCCGAACCCCCGCCGACCTGTATCTCGCGCAGCGATACTACTTCGGCCTGCTCTGTCATTCCGCTCCGCTGATGCTGGTGCTCGGCAACCACGACGGCGAACCGGGCGGGAGGGGACGCCCCCGCAGTCAGGCGATCACGCTGCGGAAGACCTACTTCCCCAACCCTCGCCCCGACGGGTTCTACACCGGCGAGAGCCGCGGCGAGAAAGGAATCGGCCAACTGGAAAACTACTACGCCTGGGAGTGGGGCGACGCCCTGCTGGTTGTGCTCGACCCGTTCTGGTATTCCGGCAAGCCCGGGCGAGGGGGCGACAACTGGTACGTCACGCTGGGAGCCGAACAGTACGAGTGGCTGACGAAGACCCTCGAAGCCAGCCGGGCGAAATTCAAGATGGTATTCGTGCATCACCTTGTTGGCGGGCAGGACAAGGACGGGCGATGCCGCGGCGGCGCTGAGGCCGCGACGTTCTTCGAATGGGGCGGGCGCAACCCGGACGGGCAGAACGTCTTTGCGCAGAAGCGCCCGGGCTGGGCACAGCCGATCCACGATCTTCTCGTCCGCCACAAGGTAGCCGCGGTCTTTCACGGGCACGACCACTTCTATGCGAAGCAGGAACTGGGGGGCGTCGTCTATCAACTCGTGCCCCAGCCCGGCGCCCGCGAGCATCGACGGTTCCGGGCGGCCGGGGACTATGGGTACGTGCAGGGCAAGATCCTCGACAGCCCGGGGCACCTTCGGGTCCATGTCTCCCCGCAGTCGGTTCGGGTAGACTATGTCCGGTCGCGACGGCCGGCGGACGAGAAAGGCAGCAGAACCAATGGCGAAATCGGACACTCCTATGTCATCCCAGCCAGACCGTAACCGGACGAACAGCGCGGCATTCAACCGCCGCCGCTTCCTCACGCTGGCTGCCTGCGGCGCCGCGGGGGTCACGGCCCGATCGCTGGCGGCAGCAGCAGCGCGGCCGAACTTCATTCTGCTCCTCTCCGACGACCAGTCGTGGAACGGGCTGTCGACACCGATGCACCCCACGATCGCGGGCTCGAAGAGCGACTTCTACCGGACGCCGAACCTGGCGAAGCTCGCAGCGAAGGGTATGCGGTTCTCCGACGCGTATGCCCCCGCCCCCGTCTGCTCGCCGACGCGGCTGAGCCTGCAGACGGGCAAGAGCCCCGCCCAGACCCGCATGACCAAGGCCGCTCCCGTCGGGAGCGGTCCCGCATACCGGATGGTCCCTGCGACCAATATCCGCCACATCCGCGCGGACCAGACGACGATCGCGATGATCCTCAGACGTGCCGGCTACGCGACGGCGCACTATGGCAAGTGGCACCTCGGCAGCGGAGGGCCCGGGAAGTTCGGCTACGACGAACACGATGGCGACACGGGCAACAAGGACGCTGCACCGTTTGTCGACCCGAATCCCGTCGACATCTTCGGCATCTCGAAGCGCACGGTTGCGTTCATGGAGAAGAACGTAAAGGCAGGCAAGCCGTTCTTCGCTCAACTGTCGCATCATGCGCTGCACTATTCCGAGAACGCCCGTAAGGCGACGGTAGCCGCCTGCGAGAAGCGACCGAAAGGGCGAACCCACCACAACGTACAGGCGGCTGCGATCACGGAGGACCTCGACGCTGGCGTTGGCGTCGTCCTGGATGCGATCGACCAGTTGGGCATCGCGGACCGCACCTACGTGATCTACATGTCGGACAATGGCGGCGGAGGCGGCTCGAGCAATCGTCCGCTGTCGGGAGGCAAGGGGTCGCTGCTGGAAGGCGGTATTCGCGTGCCGCTGATTGTCCGCGGCCCGGGCGTCAAGGCGGGCACCTTCT
>CAZEJA010000388.1:0-3282 GCA_964512215.1 uncultured Planctomycetaceae bacterium | reverse complement strand
GCCCGACGCCGACGATACCGCCGGGGCGATGCTGGCGATCCACCATCTCGCCGACGGCGACCCCCGTTGCCGAGCGGCCGCGACGGCCGGGGCGACCTGGCTGGTCGGACTGCAGAACCGCGACGGCGGCATCCCCACCTTCGCCCGCGGCTGGGGGACGCTGGAGTTCGACCGCAGCAGCCCGGACCTGACCGCCCACGCGATCTCCGCCTGGTCGCGATGGCAGGCGTCCCTGCCCGACCGTACCCGAGGTTACGTCGCCAAGTCGCTGCGGCGGGCGCTGCGGTTCCTCGTCCGCTCCCAGCGCGACGACGGCGCCTGGACGCCGCTGTGGTTCGGCAACGAGCGTGCCGCCGGGCAGGCGAACCCCACCTACGGCACGGCCCGCGTGGTGCTCGCCCTGCTGGACCTGCCCCCCGAGCAGCTTGCGCTGGTCCACCACACGCTGACGGACGGCGCCGCCTGGCTGGCGGGCGCCCAGAACGACGATGGCGGCTGGGGCGGCGAGGCGGGCGTGCCGTCAAGCATCGAGGAAACCGCCCTGGCGGCCGACGCCCTGTCCAAGTTCGCCGCCCGCTCCTACGACCCGGACACGATCGAGATCATCCGCCGCGGCGCGGCGTTTCTCATCGACCGGACCGATTACGGCCGATGCTTCGACGCCGCCCCCATCGGTCTCTACTTCGCCAAGCTCTGGTACTTCGAGCAGTTCTACCCCGTCATCTTCACCGCCTCCGCCCTCGCCCGAGCACAAGCCGTCCTGCGACGGTGAGCAGCCCAACGGGCTGAGAGAGTACAGCCCGGGGCAACGCCCCGGGACATAGGCACACGCCCGAACCCACGCCCTGAAAGGGCGGCACGACCCCCGCCGATTATCCCGCCCTTTCAGGGCTCGCCTTCATGGGGCTCCGTTACCCAGGGCGTTGCCCTGGGCTGTACTATGCAAGCCTTTCAGGCTTGACGGCTCTGTCCTCGTCACACCGGAATCCCCGTGAACCCGCGGAAGAAACTGGATAGGATTCATTGGATTGACAGAGAACGGCTCGAATGCCGCTGCCTTGGCCAACGTAGTACCATACGGGAGGGCCCGCAGATCGCGGTGAATGCAATGAGTTCAACACGTAACATCTTCCTGTACATGGTGATGGCCGCGGGGCTGTCCGCCGGCTTCGGCGCCGGCTGCCGCGACGATGCGCCGTCCCCGTCCGGCAAGAACGGCAAGGCCGGCAACGCGGGCACGTCACGTCCACGTGTCGACATCGACAAGAATGCAAGTTGGCCGATGGCGCGCGGCGGGCCGACACTGCGGGGCGTCGCGGACGGGGAGATTGCCGACAAGCTCTCGCTGGCGTGGCGGTTCAAGACGGGCGACGCGGTGTTTGGCTCGCCGAGCATCGGCGGCGGGCGGGTGTACATCGGCTCGGACGACACACACCTGTACTGCCTCGACGCCGCGACGGGCGAGAAGGTCTGGGCCTACAAGACCGGCGCCGACATCCAGGCTACGCCCCTGCTGATCGGTGGCCGGGTCGTGGTCGGCTCAGGCGACGGATTCATCCACTGCCTCGACGCCGACGGAAAGCTCGTCTGGCGGCACGAGACGGGCAGCACCGTCTACGGCGGCGCCAGTTTCGTCCGCTCGCCCGACGGGACGGCGACGTGGGTACTCGCGTGCAGCTACGACGCCCTGCTCTACTGCCTCGACCTCGCGACGGGCAAGGTCGTCTGGACGTACGAGTCCGACGACCAGATCAACGGGGCCCCCGCCCTGCTGGCCGGCCGGGTGATGTTCGGCGGGTGCGACGGGTTCCTGCACGTGGTCTCCGCCGCGGACGGCAGGAAGCTGCAGGCGATCGACGTCGAATCGTACGTTCCCGCCTCGCCGGCCGTCGCGGGCAACTCCGCCTACCTCGGGCACGCCGACGGGCAGTTCTTCCGCGTCAACCTGGAAGCGGGCACCATCGCCTGGCGCTTCGGAGAAGAGGACGACGCGTTCTTCTCGTCGGCCGCCCTGACGCGCGACCGCGTCGTCGTCGGCTCGCAGAGCGGACGTCTGCACTGCCTCGACCGCTACACCGGGCGGAAGGTCTGGAGCTACCGCGCGGGCGACATGGTCAACAGCTCGCCCGTCGTCTGCGGCGGAAAGGTCGTCGTGGGCGCCGACGACGGGCGACTCCACATCGTCCGCCTGTCCGACGGCAAGGGACTGTGGCGCTACACGCTCGGTCAGCCCGTCGCGGGCTCGCCTGCCGTCGCCGGCGGGCTCATCGTCATCGGCTGCACCGACGGAACCGTAACCGCCTTCGGGCCCAAGCCCGTCGCGAAAGAGGAGTAGCCAAAGCCGCCATAGAGAACGAACGGCAAGCGACACAGAGACACAGAGGAACAGAGAGCAACGACGTGCCGTTTCCCCTCTGTCTCTCTGTCCCTCTGTGTCGCACGAACGGGTGAAGACGACCCCATGAACATCGTGCAGATCACACCGGGAGCGGGTGACGAGTTCTACTGCGAGAACTGTCTGCGCGACGGCGCGCTCGTCCGGGCGCTGCGGGCTGCCGGGCACGACGTGCAGATGGTGCCCCTCTACCTGCCCCCCGCCGACGACCGCGGGGAAATCGAGGACCGCGCGCCGATCTTCTTCGGGGCCGTCAACGTCTTCCTCCAGCAGAAGCTCGCCCTCTTCCGGCGCACGCCGCGATGGCTGGACCGCCCGCTCGACGCGACGGGCCTGCTCCGCTGGGCGGGACGCAAAGGCGGCGCGACCGCCGCCAAGTCGCTCGGCGAGATGACGCTGTCGATGCTCCGCGGCGAGCACGGACGACAGGTCAAGGAACTGCGGCGGCTCGTGCGATGGCTGTCCGAGACGCAGCGGCCGGACGTGGTCTGCCTGTCCAACGCCCTGCTGCTGGGGCTGGCCGGGCGGATCCGCGAGGACCTCGGCGCGGCGATCGTCTGCATGCTGCAGGATGAGGACGGGTTCCTCGACGGCCTGCCCGAGCCGTACTGCGGCCAGGCGTGGGAACTGCTAGCCGAGCGGACGGGCGAGGTGGACGCCTTCGTCGCGTCCAGCCGCTACTATGCGGACGTGATGCGCGATCGACTGGGTCTGGGCGCCGACCGCGTTCGCGTCGTGCCCAACGGGATCGATCCGGAAGGCTACACGCCGGCCGCCGCCCCGCCGACGCCGCCGACGATCGGCTTTCTCTCCCAGATGTGCGCCGCCAAGGGGCTCGACACGCTGATCGAGGCGTTCATTCAACTCAAGGCCGCCCCGGGCCTGGG
>CAZEJA010000387.1:0-3293 GCA_964512215.1 uncultured Planctomycetaceae bacterium | reverse complement strand
CGCTTCAGCAAATTTCTTTGGAGTGACATTCAGAGCACTGGGCAGAAATCACATACTGATTCTAGCCATTACACAAGAACAATCAGAATGCTATGTTTCAATTAAACAGTTAGATTCCACTGGACAGTAACAGTTCGTGATCGCCAATCCGTAGATCCTTGATATTCCAGACCCAATGAATACCAGCTCAAGAGACGGCCAGATACAAGTCCCCGAAGGGTCGAGTCTCCAGCTGTCCAAGAACAATAAGCAAAACATCGGAAACGGGATCAAGAAGCTTTGACACACGAGCCAATGCTTATTCCGAAGTTACGCATCCAAGTTGCCGACTTCCCTCAACCACACATTCAACTATCAGCCAGAAGCACTAACTTAGGAGACCAGATGCGGTGATCTGTACGACAACGCAAAAGAGACCGTATTCCGACAACCGATCAAAGCTTCCAGTGCAGTATCATACGGTGTGACCAGTAGTAAGCTACTGCTGGCTTGCTGCTAGTCGACTGTGTTCATTGTGCTGGGCATCACTTGAAACAGTCCCTAGCATCAACCAGAAAAGAAGACTCTTTCCACTGTGAGATACTACCATCTGATCGGCTCGGCTGCTCCACAATCTAAAGTTCCCCTCCACGATTAGTCAGGAATGTTGGCCCTGCTGGGCTATCGCAGAAGCTTCACAAGCTTCAGCATGTTTAACGCATGCATCAGCTTGATAGGCATTCTCAAAGAACTTCTTCTGCCGCTTAGATATTTCGCTTGACCCGTGACCAAATGCTGTTCACACGGAAACATTCTCCAGGCTTCAGCCCACACTATGACTCTAGTGTGTGATCGCTACTTGCACCAAGATCTGCACTTCTGTCGATTACAACGTTAGCCATTCACATGGCTTCTTGGATTTCAACAGAACGCCTTCCTACTCGCCATTCGAAACCTCACTGCATACTCGTATGGCGGTCGTGTATGAGTACAATAAGCTTACTTCAGCATCATCCATTTTCGGAGCTCTTGGGTTCGGTCGGTGAGTTGTTACACACTCCTTAGACGATTCCAACTTCCATGGCCACATTCCGACTGTCAAGACCCAAGAACATCCTTTGTGGTGTCTGATGAGTAAGCACTTCGACACTTTAACACGACGTTTGGTTCATCCCTCATCGTCAGTCCTGCTTACCAAGAATGACCCACTGAATACACTTGATTCGAAAAGTAGCTCTTCAATGAAGTAAGAAGCTACTTCAATGCCCATTTATAGTTTGAAAGTAGGTCAACGATGCAGACACGCCAAGTCCTCCAATCATTCGCTTTACCAGACATAACTCATCATGTATCCGCGATCCTGAGGGAAACTTCGGAAGGAACCAGCTACTAGGTAGTTCGATGAGTCTTTCGCCCCTTTACGTGTTTTCGACCAATGATTTGCACGTCAATACGGTGTCCAACCTCCATCACGTTTTCACATGACTTCGAAGTAAACACGCAAAGATCACCACCTTTCGGGTCCACACATTGATACTGCATGCTCAAACCTTTGTCCAGTAGATCAAGGTCGGCTGATGAGGCCACTGATCGAACCGACAGTAGAACTGCCAGTGTTACACAACCAGCTTATCTCGAGTGAAGTTGCTTTCACTACGGATTCCAATGAAGGTCTAAGAAATCCTTTATCCTTGCACCAATGTGTGACTCCTTGGTCCGTGTTTCAAGACGGAACGTTGAATACCAGTCACCGTCGAAGACTGGCAGAGCGCACAGTGCTTGAAGAGACAGTGACCATAGCAGACTCGAGAGTATCAAGCCTTCACAAAGCCAAGGTCAGCAACAAGACACTATGCAAGCTGCACAGCCAATGCGAGTATCTACTTCAGCACCAAGTAACGCTTCTTACACCATGATGACCGATTTAGGTGGTCGAGTGACTAGTGAAAGCTGTTACACAGCACCGAAGCTCGACGAAATAGAGCAATCAACAATGAATATCGATGCACACTCTGTCAACTGGTCATCCAACAGGTCTCTGCCAACGATTTTAGGTACTTTTGACTCTCTTTCCAGAGTGCTTTTCATCTTTCGCACAAGCTACTTGTTCGCTATCGGTCGTCACACAATATTTAGTCTTATCAAGCACACAACTGACAATTGATACATCACTCCTAAGATGCATTACTCGTGTCATACAACACAGCCAAGCAGTCAATGAGCATCGAATACGGGACTTTCACCCTGTATCGATATAGCTTTCCAGCACACTTCTGTTCCCTTGACACTCGGAAGCATTGAAGACAGAAGCTACAATTCAGTATGCCGTTACAGCCACTGATTCAAGCATGGACTCTTCCGTTGTAATTCGCCACTACTGACGGAATCGCTGTTGCTTTCATTTCCCTCGCTGAATGATATGCTTAAGTTAAGCGAGTAGTCTTAAGTCAATCAGGAGAAACGTTGGAGGGCAGCATTCCCTGGTATATAAATACACAGGTTTTCTTCGACAGGATACTACATCTGTCGACACTCGATACTATGGTGTATCGATACGCTGCTCGAGACTCGATCAAGCACTGTTGGTATATTAACAATGCATACAATGTATCCAATGACTGTTGAACTCACTGATAAACCAATATTCCAAACCCTTCGTTCAGAAGCACAATGCATTCGAGATTTCAATGACTCACGGGACTCTGCAATTCACACCAGGTTGATACACATTGCTATACTCTTCATCGATTGTGACGCCGAGACAGTGATCGTTGACAGCTGTATTTGACTCGATACGAGCCCTACTAGGAGTCCGTACGGCAAAAGGCCTCCACAACGCCCCCAGAACACCAACTGCTGCAAGCACGAAGGAACACCAAGGCGGGCGATACGAGCGCCATCTTTGGGTACCTTGGCTGCCTCTTCGGGCAACAGTTGGCCTGGTATCCACCGAAAAGAAAAGGTGGTATCGAGAGCCAACAACCGGCCGACGATAGAGCATTGCTACGTCAGACTCCGTTCAGTCGCTACTCGTTAGTACCAAGACACTACTGTAGCAACAATCTACAGTAACCAATTGGCACCGATTCGTAGCTAGACCAAGTCAAATATCCATGCACTTAATCGATGGACTAACAGCAAAGCATATGCTACAGTGTCTTGAACAAACAGTAAGAACACTGCAAACCATGCTGCATCAAGTCCTGTTGTCACTAGCCTACAGTACTTGCAAAGCATAGTAACTGTAAAAGCATTGGACTGTTGTCACTAGCCTACAGTACTTGCAAAGCATAGTAACTGTAAAAGCATTGGAC
>CAZEJA010000386.1:0-3296 GCA_964512215.1 uncultured Planctomycetaceae bacterium | reverse complement strand
AGATCTCGACGAGGTTCTCGATCTTGGAGTCGATGTTCTTGTAGACCGCCCAGTCCGTCCCCATGCCTCCCGCGGGAGTGTGCTCGATGGTGGTCACCCGCATGCCGAACTTGCGCAGCATCGCCCAGAGCTGCTCGGGGGAGATGTCGCCCTTGCGCTGACCGGCCTGGGGGGGCAGGGGGACGATCTTCGACCAGATCGAGTTTTCGTAGTTGGCCCGCTTGATGTAGATGATGGGCCCGCCGCGCTCGAGGAACACGACGTTGCGGTGCCCGTAAGGCCAGCCCTGCTCGCGCTCGTAGGCGTAGAAGCCCAGGAAGAAGGGCGGGTTGTGGAAGATGTCGGCCAGCTTCTGCGTCTGCCACCACTCGTAGGGCGGATAGGCCTTTCCGCCGTCGCTGTGGTCGCTCGTGCCGAGGTAGTCCATTCCCGCGGCGTCGTAGGCGTAGCGGTAGTGCTCGACGATGCACCCGTCGTCGGTGGTGCGGCACTTGGAGAAGTCGGTGTGCCGGTGCAGGTCGCCCCAGTAAAGCGTGTACTTCTCGCCCTTGAACGTCCAGGTATGATGCTCGTCGCGCGGGCGTTCAGGCGTGTTGTTGACCGGCTGGAAGGGCGGCTTGACGCTCTTGTGCTCCACGTCGAACGGCAGGGGGCCCTTCATCGCGACCTTCGCGCCGTCCAGGCGCGCGACGTACACGTTCGTGTCGCCGCCCTTGACGCTGGTGCGCCCGTCGCCCTGGCAGGCGTCGAAGATCTTCCCGTCGTCGTTGACAGCCGCTCCGCACCGGCGGTCCTGAACGTGGTTGCTGTTCAGCACCGTCCGGGCCTCCGTCCAGGCCTTGCCCGCGACGTCGTATCGCGCTTCGGCGATCCGCCAGAAGCTCCCCTTGGCGTAGCGGAACAGCACGTGCGGGTCGCCCTGCTTGTCGACGACGACCTCGGGTACGTTCGCGCCGGGCGAGCCCGGCACGCCGATGGTCGCGACCAGCCCCGGGATCAGCGCCGTCAGGTCCGCGACCTTGCTGACCTTGCCCGTCGCGAGGTCCACGTAGACGAACTTGATCCGCCGGTCGTAGTTCAACCCGCCGCCGCGGACGCGCCACTCCGAGCCCATGTCCTTGCCCCAGCGCTTCACGCCCGTCTCGTAGGCGACCCACAGACCCTTGCCGTCGGCCGACCCCGCCGCCTCGGCGCGGGCCTCGTAACGGTCGGTCGCCGCGATTGCGGAGAGCTTGACCTTACCCGACGGTGTCACCCGCGCCAGCCAGACGTCGTAGTTCCCGCTGCGGTAGCTGTCGAACACGATCAGCGCCTCGTCGCCCGCCCCGAACGCCAGGCGCGGCTCCCAGTCGCCCGCGGGATGGCGCGTCACCTGCAGGTTGTCCGACCAGCTCTTCGCCTTCGGGTCATACACCTTCGCGAAGACGTCGCAGAAGCCGCCGTTGAATCGCTGCCACGTCACCCAGACGCGGCCGGTGCGGTCGGTCTTGGCGTCGGCGAACACGTGCGTGCCCGGGCCGACCGCGAGGGGCACCACGTTCGCGCCGACCTGCCCGCGGTCGATCGTCCGGGCGCACAGGTCCCACCGCCCGTCGCGCAATTGCGACCAGATGCACCACGTCACGCCGTTGCCGTCGCGGGCGAGGCACGGCTGCTGGATGTTGCCCGCCTCCGACAGCGCCTCGCGGGCGACCAGCCCCTTGTCCGTCAGCTTCGCGAACCGGACCGTGTCGGCCTTGCCGTCCCACTCGACGTACGCCACCAGCGGCAGCCCGTTGGGGGCGATCGACAGGGCGGGGAAGTCCTGGTGGGCCTTGGCGTCGCCCACCGATGCGAGCGGAGCGATGCTCCCGCCCGGCGCGAGACCGCCGCCCTTGCCGGCCTTGGCTTTCGCCTTGGCGCCGGGCCTGGCCTTCCTGACCTTGCCTTCCTTCTTCTGTGCCCAACCGGGGACGGCCACCAACGTGAGGATCAGAGCGGATGTCGTTGCGCGGAGGAACCTGGATGTCATCGTGCCTACTCCTTCTGCCGACGGACTCGCCCGCCGGGACCGATATGATACCCAACGCGGCGCGGACGGGGAAGGCTGCAGAGGCGGGTGCCGTGGGCTGTCCCCTGGGGACAACCACGTTGCGTAGGGGCGGAGGCAGCGTGGTTGCTTCGCTGCGCTCCGCGATCCACGGCACCCGCCCATCTGCTTCTCGTGGGCTTCGTAGTCGGGTACCATCTACCGGGCGGGAAGGAGACTGCCATGCGACGGCTGATACTGGCGGTGACAATCCTGTGGGCGACGGCATGTCCGGCGGGGCAGCGTGTTCGGGAACGAATGGGGCGGGGTCTGGTTGCCCAGCCGATCGCGGAGGGGCGCGTGTACGTGGGCTGGCGCCTGCTGGACACGGACCCGCCCGACATCGCGTTCCACGTCTACCGGCAGGCGGGGGAGGGCAAGGCGACTCGACTCAGCAGCGCGCCGGTCCGGAAGACGACTGATTTCATCGATGCATCGCCGCCGAAGGGAGGGGAGGCGTCGTATTTCGTTCGGCCGATCATCGGCGGCAAGGAAGGGGAGGCGTCGCAGTCCGCGCGAGCGACGGGGAAGGCCCAGCCGGCTGCGTACGTCTCGCTGAAGCTCGACGGCGACCATACGTTCCAGAAGGTCGGCATCGCGGACCTGAACGCCGACGGGCGGTACGATTTCGTCCTCAAACAGCCCAGCGCGAACGTCGATCCCTACATCAAGTACTGGAAGAAGAGCCCGGAGACGTACAAGCTCGAAGCCTATCGGCATGACGGTACGCTCTTGTGGCGGTACGACATGGGCTGGGCGATCGAGCGGGGCATCTGGTACTCCCCCTACGTCGTGTACGACCTGGACGGCGACGGGCGGGCGGAGATCGCCGTCAAGGCGGGCGAGGGCGACCCGCGCGACGAGGACGGCCGCGTCACGAAAGGCCCCGAGCACCTGACGATCCTCGACGGGCGGACGGGCAAGGCTGTCACGCGCATCGACTGGCCGTCGCGCAAGCCCTTCTACGAGACGAGCAAAGAACGCGGCTACAACTACGCCTCGCGGAACCAACTCGCCGTCGCCTACCTGGACGGCCGCACGCCGCACCTGCTCGTGGAGCGCGGCACGTACAACGTGATCGTCCTGGTCGCCTACCGCCTGCAGGATGGCAAGCTCCGCGAGGCCTGGCGGTGGGACAACCGCAAGGCCGACCGCAAGTACTGGGGGCAGGGCGCAATGGTCCTAAGTTAAGCGGTAAGGAGTGGTGTATCAACGAATAAGAACAGGC
>CAZEJA010000385.1:0-3342 GCA_964512215.1 uncultured Planctomycetaceae bacterium | reverse complement strand
GACCGCGAAGAAGGCTGTGAAGAAGGCTGCGAAGAAGGCTGCGAAGAAGGCGCCTGCCAAGAAGACAAAGGCCGCCTCTCGCCGCAAGGCCGCGACGTCCAAGACCGGGCGGAAGAAACCCGCCCGCAAGAAATAGGTCGCCGCCGACGGCGCGACAGACGAGCGAGGACGCACGATGGTGAACAAGACTTCCCCCGACAAGCTGGTGCTGGGGATTCCCAAGGGCTCGCTGCAGGACAGCACGTTGGACCTCTTTGCGCGGGCGGGCTACAACATCACGGTCCCGTCCCGGAGCTACTCCCCGACCATCGACGACGAGCAGATGTCCGTCGTGATGTTCCGGGCCCAGGAGATGAGCCGCTACGTCGAGGACGGCGTGGTGGACGTGGGGCTGACGGGGCACGACTGGGTGCTGGAGAACGGCTCGGACGTCGAGGAGATCAGCGAACTGGTCTACGCCAAGCGACAGCTCACGCCCGTCCAGTGGGTGCTGGCCGTTCCGGCCGAGGGCGACATCGAGACGCCCGAGCAGCTCGACGGCGGGATCGTAGCGACCGAACTGGTGAACGTGACGCGCAAGTACTTCGCCGACAAGGGCCTGAACGTGAAGGTGGAGTTCAGTTGGGGCGCCACGGAGGTCAAGGCCCGCCTGCTGGACGCGATCGTGGACGTGACGGAGACCGGCAGCAGCCTGCGGGCGAACAAGCTTCGCGTGATCGACACGCTGCTGACGTCGTCGACGCGCCTGATCGCGAACCACGAGGCGATGAAGCTGGCGTGGAAGCGGCAGAAGGTCGAGAACATCGCGATGCTACTGGCCGGCGCGATCGGTGCGCTGGACAAGGTGGGGTTGAAGATGAACGTGCCCCGCGCGTCGCTGGACGCCGTCACGGCGCTGCTGCCGGCGGAAAAGTCGCCGACGATCTCGGCGCTGGCGGATGAAGCCTGGGCGGCGGTCGAGGTGATTCTGGAGGAGCGCGTCGAGCGGGAACTGGTCCCGCAGCTCAAGCGGGCCGGTGCGACGGGCATCATCACCTACCCGCTGAACAAAGTGATTCACTAGACTGCGTGCGGCGACGACGCGCCGCGGCAGCCCCCGGCGCGGCGCAGAAATGGGAGCGATCCGATGCGTACAGCGATGTGCTGTTGGGCGGGGGGCGTCCTGGTTGCGGCGCTGATTGTAGCGCCGTGGGGATGTGCGGCGCCAACCAAGCCGACGGCCACCACCGCGCCGGCCCCCCCGCCGACGCCGACGACTGCCCCCGCGACCCGCCCGGCCACACCCGCGCCGGTCGCCACCGATCCTCCCGCCCCGGCCAAGCCGAAGCCCGACCCCCTCCCAGCCAAGGCGCTGGAGAAACTCGCCGACCTCAAGCCCGCGATTGAGAAGCCCTCGCCTTCGTTCCGGACGTTCCCTGTCCCTGCCCGGGTGCAGCAGGACCTGGCGGCCGCCGAGCAGATGATCGTCAAGCGGAACTACTCGGGGGCGGTGGAGCGACTGGAACGTGCGTCGGGATTCGCTCCGGACAACCCCCGCATCCGGCGGGCTCTGGGCGTCGCGTACGGGGGGCTGGGCAACGTCGCCCGCGCGAAGGAGAATCTCCTGCGGTCGGCCAAGTCCGCGCCGGACGATATGGAAGTGCAGTTCCTGCTGGGACGGTTCGCCGAAGCGGGGCGTGATCCCGCCGCGGCGATCGTGGCGTACCGGACGGCGATGAAGTGTTCCGACGCGCAGCCGAGCAAGCCGGTGACGGCCGAAACGCTGTTCCGCCTGGGCGAGGCGCTGCGTCAGCAGGGCTACTGGACGGCGGCCCTGGAATGCTACGACAAGTTGGGCGAGTGGATTGCGGAGCACGGGCGGAACTACATGTCGCGGACCGTTCCGCGCGAGATGGTGCTGCGTCCGGAGCGGATGCTGGTGCGCCGGGGGCAGGTGCTGGCCAGCCTTCGACGGTCGGCCGAGGCACGCGACGCGTTCGCTAAGGCGTACCGGCGGAACCGCGCCAACGCGCCGATCGCGAAGCTGTATCTCGAGAGCATCGTCGTCGTCGGGGACTACGCTACGGGCGAGAAGCTCCTGCTGGAACTGGCGGCCGAGCCGTCGCTGCGGGGGGCTCTGCCGGAGTTGGTGATGCTGCTGTGCACGGGGGCGGGCGATCGCGAGATGCCCGGGCGGATCTGGAAGGCCTACACGAAGACCCGCTCCCCGGAGGACGAGTTGGCCGTCGCGCTGGCGCAGGCGGCACTGAAGCTTGACGCTCCCGACGAGGCGACGGCCGTGCTCGAATCGCTTCTGGCGGCCAAGCCCGGCAGCATCAGCGCGGGCAAACTGCTGGTGGGGCTGCTGGCCAAGAAGGGCAAGGCGGAGCGTGCACTTCGTTTGCTGGCGCACGTGGTCGCCGCCGAGCCGGGGCAGATCAAGGCCGTTCGGGAAACCATCGAGGTGATCCGCGCCGCGGGGCTGGCCGAGGATTTCGAGCGTGAGTTCGCCGCGCGCGTCCGCCCGGACGCCGATCACGCCCTGCTCTACATCGTGGGCGAGTTGGCGTACCTGCGGGGCAAGAAGGTTCTCGCCGCCGACCAGTACCGTCGGGCGATCGAGGTTCGGGAGGACTTCCTGCCGGCCTACGACGCGATGATGTCGCTCCACATCGAGACCAAGGATTACGCCAAGGCGACGGTGCTGGTCGACCGGGTGGGGAAGCTGGCCGAGGACGAGCCGACGAGGGAGTACTTCGCCCGGTACCTGGAGGGTCGCCTCGCGCTGGCCAAGGGCGACATCGAGACGGCCCAGACGTCCCTGCAACTCGCCACCGCCGCCAAGGGGGACCATCTGCCCACGCTGCGGATGCTGGCGAGCGTGTACGAGAGGACGGGCAGGCTGCCCGAGAGCGTCACGACACTGCTCAAGGCACTGGACCTGGCCCGGGAGGACGAGGATCTGAACCGCCGCCTGTTCGACGTGTACATCCGTCTGGACCGGGTCAAGGAAGCGGGCGAACTGGCCCGGGAACTGCTCGAACGACGCCCCGGGAGCCTGCGCGGCGGGCTGATGCAGGCGGAAGTCCTCCAGAAGACGGGCAAGAGCGACGAGGCGAACAAGCGGGTCGCGGAACTCCGCGCGACATACCCGAAGAACGTGGACGTTCGCCTGCTGTCGTACCGCCTGACGTACGGGACGACGGCCGCTTCGATGCCCAAGGAGAAACTCGACCGCGCCGTGGCGGAGTTGAAGGAGATCGCCTCGCTGGATCCGAGCAACACGCGGGTGGCCTGGATGCTCGCGGAGCTGCTGGCCCGCAACAAGCGTCACGCGGAGGCGGCGCGGATCTGGGGCAAGCT
>CAZEJA010000384.1:0-3355 GCA_964512215.1 uncultured Planctomycetaceae bacterium | reverse complement strand
GCAAGAAACGAGGTAGTACGCGGGCGGGGTCAAGAAGCTTATTCGTAGCGTTAGCCCTCTGTCTTCCCACGAAGGATCTTTGGCTGTTGCTGTTCCCTCGAAAGGATGTTCACGAACAACACGCATCAGGCAGGTGGCCGCTTTTGCCCTTGCGCTTCGAACGTATGGTGGAACGTCACCATTCAGTGCCGGGCGCAACAGCAAGCGGAACGCGTGATGCACATGACGCAAAAGAAGAGATGCCGGTCGCGCTTCGCGCCACCTCCTCATCCGCATGTGATGTTGCGGTTCCCTCAATGATTAGGCGCTGAATATTTTCCCAATACTATGTGGGCATGTCCATAGTTTGAGGAGAGCCGAGAAATCCGGACATGTCTCCAGAGCTCCTGGATATTCCAGGAAATTCACGGAATATTCCGCCAGTTCCCTATATCATCGTGTGCGTTCTCCAAGGCATATAACGCGCTTGCATCAGCATTCATTAGGGTATCTAAGACGCAGAAGTCTCAGAAAAAGATCTTTGTAAGCGCAGACGCGACATCGGGGAATGTCTTATCCGCTATCTCCTGCAATGCTTCAGGTGCATGGTTCATGGCTATGCCCAGGCCAGCCAGGTCCAGCAATTCTAAATCATTCAACGCATCACCAAAGGCGATGGTTTGGGTGAGGGGAATACGCTTGATCGTACAGAGCCGATGCAGAGCTTCCCCTTTAGAGATGCCAACAGGCATTATTTCCAGATAGTCACCTTGCGTCATGACGACCGGTACTGTAGGGAAGGTTTCTAAAAGCGCCTGCTTTAGCTGGCGTAGCGGTTCTCGATCCCCGACAACCTGCACTTTTAGCGGTGGAGTTTGTTGGATCAGGCTTTCCAGATTGTTGATCTGGGCTGAATGAAACCCTTCCAATAGAATATAATCCTTAAGAACTTTTGTAAGCGCAGAAACGCATGGAAGTCCGTCGAGGGGGTCTGTGTAGATCACAGGATCCAGACCGTATTCTGATGATTTGGCTAGAGCGAAACGAGTAATCTCTTGTGATACGCTCTCCTGGAACAGAATCCGCCTCGATTTGGGCTCGATAATGCTTGCACCGTTACAGAGAATTACAGGGTAGTCAATGCTTAATTGTTGAATAAAGGGCAGCGCAGACCGAAATGTACGACCAGTAGCCAGGGTCACATTGACGTTTAACCGTCTGACCTTCCTGATGGAATCCAGGTCCTGGTCTTTGATCTGCTGACGATCATCCACCAGAGTGCCATCCAGATCAAAAACAATAAATGTATAACGACTCTGTGTATTTTTTCCTCTCTGTTCTGGCATCAGATGTATAATTATTACTTGAGCGCGCCTCCGGCCAGTCATATGATAAAATATTTCTGAAAAAACGAGAACAGGACAAGGACGGGGATTATGGCGATAAAAGAAGCTGTACCGAGCAGACTCCAGTCAACATCTCCGTGTTCCCCGATGAATCGATAGAGCTCGACTGTGTAGGGCCTCACTGTTGAAGTCAGGGTCATGGCGATCATGAATTCATTCCAAGATCTGAAAAAAGCGAAAATAGCCGCAGCCGCAACACCGGGCGCCGCAATAGGAAATGAAATCAGGTAAAAGGCCTGGAGCCTGGAGCATCCATCAATCAAAGCGGCTTCTTCTATCTCCACCGGTATCGTATCAAAGTAACCTTTTAGGAGCCAGGTGTTCATGGATACCGTTCTAACTGCATAGACAAGGACAAGCCCAATTCGGGTGTCATAGAGGCCGTAGAGCGAATAGAGCTTATATAGGGGTATGATAACCGCTAACAGAGGAATCATTTGAAGGAATAAAATCATGACCAGAATCTGATTTTTAAAAGGAAACTTGAAGCGTGAAAATCCAAAACCGGCCAGCATGGCACTGATTGTACTGACCAGGGTAGCCCCTAGAGCGATAGCAATACTGTTCAGATATGATTTAAAACCAAACTTGGATTGAAAGAGCAGTATGCCAAAGTTCTTCAACGTCGGATGCCTGGGAATCAGTGTTGGTGGATAGCCTATGGCTTCATTTGAAGGTTTAAAGGTGGTGCTCAGCAGCCAGTAGAGCGGCATGATTGTGAATACTGCCCAGATGATGAGGAGCAGATAGGTGGTTATCTTCCAGGCCAGTTTGGGTTTCATTTTTTCTAGACCTCGGTACGCTCGCGGTTCAACCTCATATATAAAAGGGTAAGCACAATATTGATGAGCAGAATGAGCACTGCTATGGCAGCGCCCAATCCCATGTGTCCGTATTCAAATGCCTGATGGTACATAAACACGGCTATCACCTCAGTCTTGTATAACGGTCCTCCATTGGTCATGGCGTAAATGAGGTCGAAGAAATTTACTGTATACATGGAAATAAGAACGAGGTTGAGCATAATAAAGGGGCGAATCAGGGGCAGAGTGATGTAGCGAAATAACTGCAACTTATTAGCCCCATCAACTGTCGCGGCTTCGTACATCTCATAGGAGATACTCTGGAGACCGGCGGTTTGAAGAGTGAAGCTAAAGGCGGTTCCGTGCCAGACATTAGCGATGATCAGGCAGGGCATGACCCATTGTAAATCATTCAACCAGCTCGGGAGAATTTCCATGCCAAGTTGATGTAGCAGGTAGTTCAGAATTCCCAATCGAGGCTCGTACATAAAGCGCCAGGATATCGCCATGACTATAGAACTGGTCACCCAGGGCAGGATGAAGATGGCGCGGAAGATTTCTTTCCCCTTGACCCATCGTTGGTTGACCAATAGGGCCACGGCCAGGCCGAAGAAAAGCTGCCCAAAGATACTTCCGCCCACAAAGTAGAATGTCGTGGGGAGAACCTGGGTGAAAAAACCTGGGCCCTTATACGTAAAAACCTTTACATAATTTGTTAGCCCTACAAAAGTCTGCTGACCCAGCGAAGCCAGGTTCACCTTGTGCAGACTCATATAAATAGAATGAAGTAGAGGATAAACCAGGAAGGAAAAGAGGAGTAAAACAACCGGCAAGATGAGCAGATATCCGCTCGTTACCTTACGGATGCGTGCTTGCATAAGCCCCCGGTATCTTGGTTTTCGTAATAACCGGATAAGCCGGCGGGCTTCAAGCCCCCGGCTTATCCGATGAAGTTATTGAGCGAGTAACTGATCGACCTTTTCCGCAGCAGCATCCAGAGCTGCCTTGGGTTCCAACTGTCCGAGTACGGCTGCCTGAATGGCGTCCTGTACTGCGGCGGAAATCTCGGTATATTGAGGGATTCCAGGTCTGAAGTGCGCATACGGAAGTTGACCGAGAATCACACTAAAGAACGGATCAACATCGTAGTAGTCATCCGCCCGTTCC
>CAZEJA010000383.1:0-3361 GCA_964512215.1 uncultured Planctomycetaceae bacterium | reverse complement strand
AATAGTCCTGCAGGGGGCGGACGGTCCAGGCTTCTCCGGGGTCGGCGCCTTCGTCGGCGCCGGCGCGGAGGGCGGCGATGGCCGCGACGGCGGCTTCGGCGCCGGTGAGCGTCGTGATCAGCGGGACCTGGTGGATGGTCGCCATCGCCCGGATCTTTCCCTCATCCGTGGTCGGCCCGCGGCGGGTGGGCGTGTTGAGCAGCAGGTCGACCTCGCCGTTGGTGACCAGGTCGGCGATGTTCGGTCGCCCTTCGGCAAGCTTGGGAAGCCGCGTCAGGCGAACGCCCGCGGCGTGGAGCAGGTCGTACGTGCCCTGCGTGGCCACCAGCTTGAAGCCCATCGCCGCCAACTGCTGCCCGAGGGGCACGACGTGGCGCTTGTCGGTGTCGTTGACGGACAGGAAGATCGTCCCGCCCATGGGCAGCGTGACCCCGGCGGCCATCTGAGATTTCGCGAACGCCACGCCGAAGCTCATGTCGACGCCCATGACCTCGCCCGTCGACCGCATCTCGGGGCCCAGGATCACGTCGACGCCCGGGAACTTCGTGAACGGGAAGACGCTCTCCTTGACCGACGTCTGCGCGGGGCGCGGCGCCTCGGTGACGTCGAGTTCGTCCAGGCTGAGACCGGCCATCACCTTGGCGGCCAGCTTCGCCCAGGGCACGCCCGTCGCCTTCGAGACGAAGGGCACGGTCCGCGACGCGCGGGGGTTGACCTCCAGGACGTACACGTCGCCGTCCTTGACGGCAAACTGGATGTTCATCAGCCCGCGCACGCCCAGACGCTCGGCCAACGCCTTCGCCTGACGCTGAATCTCCGCGACCACGCCGTCGGTCAGCGAATACGGCGGGATCGCGCAGGCGGAGTCGCCGCTGTGGACCCCCGCCTGCTCGATGTGCTCCATCACGCCGCAGACCACGGCGCGGGGGTTGGCTTCCATCGATCCGTCGGGCTTGACGCCCCAGTCGGAGATGCAGTCGACGTCGACTTCGGTGGCGGCGTCGAGGAACTTGTCGACCAAGATCGGATGGTCCCGCCCCACCGTCGAGGCGTCGACGGCCTTGCCCATGTACACGTCGAGCTGCTGCTCGTCGGAGACGATCTCCATCGCCCGGCCGCCCAGGACGTAGCTCGGACGGACCAGCACCGGGTAGCCGATGCCCTCGGCGACCTCGCGGGCCTGCTCGACGGAGAACGCCGTCCCGCCGGGCGGGCACTGCAGGCCCAGTTCGTCCAGGATCTCGCCGAACCGCTTGCGGTCCTCGGCCAGATCGATGCTCTCCGGGCTCGTGCCGATGATCGGCACGCCCGCCTCCTCCAGCCCGCGAGCGAGGTTCAGCGGCGTCTGCCCGCCAAAATGAACAATCACGCCGTGCAGGAGTCCTTCGGACTCCTGGGATTGACGATGATCGATGGGCGATTGTCGATTGCCCGGACCGCCATCCGTCGTTTCCGCTTCCCCGGGTCCCTGGTCCCCAGTCCCTGGTCCCTGTTTCAACGGCTTGCCGTTTAGCGTTTCACAGATGTTCAACACATCCTCAAGCGTGAGAGGCTCGAAGAACAGCATGTCCGACGTGTCATAGTCCGTCGAAACCGTCTCCGGGTTCGAGTTGACCATCACCGACTCGAAGCCCAGTTCCTTGGCCGCGAAGGCGGCGTGCACACAGCAGTAGTCGAACTCGATCCCCTGCCCGATCCGGTTCGGCCCGCCGCCGAGAATGACGATCTTCTTCTTGTCCGAGATCCGCACCTCGTTATCGACGTACGGCGTCGACTCACCGTCGGTGAGCTGCCGGATGGGCGTCTCGTAGGACGAGTAGTAGTACGGCGTATACGCCTCGAATTCCGCGGCGCAGGTGTCGACAAGCTTGTACACCGGCTCGATCTCCCACCAATCCTGTCGAAACAACCGCACGTCCCCCGGTAACACACCCCATACTGTCGCAAGCTGGATGTCGCTATAGCCCCATTGCTTGGCCCTGCGCACCAGCACCCCGATCTCATCCAATCGATCTCGGCGGCTTTCCAGCAGTGCACTCCACCGATCCGCGGGCGCATTGAGTTCGGCGGAGGCAATCCGCGCCTTCCTGCCGGCTGCTTCCGTTCTCGCTGGATCACGGGCCTTCATACCCGCCAAGGTGGCGGTAATGCCCTGCCCGAGAGCGTTCATTGCGTCGAGAAAACCACGATAAGCTGCCATGAACTCGCGAGGCGTGGGGTCGACATTCCCCGCGTCTTCAAGTTCTACCTCGAAGTCCACGAGCTGTTTCATCTGCGTGAGGAACCAGCGGTCGATGGTCGTCAGGTCGAAGACCTCGTCGACCGACATGCCCATCTTGAACGCGTAGCGGACGTAGTAGAGGCGGCCCTGACTGGGGATCGACAGCTTGCGGCGGAGCTGCCCTTCTTCGATCGGGTACTCGGTGTCCTCGCCGGACGTGTCGTGCGTCTCCTGCTCGCCGCGGACGCTCCGCAGCCACTTGTCGTTGCCGTCCAGGCCCAGCCCGTACCGTTTGACCTCCATCGACCGGATGCCCTTCTGCAAGCTCTCCTTGAACGTCCGCCCGATGCTCATGCCCTCGCCCACGGACTTCATCTGCGTGGTCAGCGTCTCGTCGGCCTCGGGGAACTTCTCGAACGTCCAGCGCGGGATCTTCGTGACGCAGTAGTCGATCGTGGGCTCGAAACTCGCGGGCGTCTCGCGGGTGATGTCGTTGGGGATCTCGTCCAGCGTGTAGCCGACCGCCAGCTTGGCGGCGATTTTGGCGATGGGGAAACCCGTCGCTTTCGACGCCAGCGCCGACGAGCGGCTGACGCGGGGGTTCATCTCGACCACGATCATCCGCCCCGTCTCGGGGTTCGTGGCGAACTGGATGTTGCTGCCGCCGGTCTCCACGCCGATGGCGCGGGTGATCGCGATGGAGGCATCCCGCATGAGCTGGTATTCCTTGTCCGTCAGCGTCTGGGCCGGGGCGACGGTGATCGAGTCGCCCGTGTGCACGCCCATCGGGTCGAAGTTCTCGATCGAGCAGACGATCACGACGTTGTCCGCCTTGTCGCGCATCACCTCGAGTTCGTATTCCTTCCACCCGAGCACCGACTCCTCGATGAGGATCTCGCTGATGGGCGAATACTCCAGCCCGCGGGCGGCGATGGTCTCGAACTCCCGGCGGTTGAACGCGAACCCCCCGCCCGTGCCGCCCAGCGTGTAGGCCGGACGAATGCAGACGGGCAGGCCCACGTCTTCGACGATCTCCCACGCCTGCTCCATCGTGTGGGCGACGCCGCTTCTCGGCACGTCCAGCCCGATCGCCAGGCAGATGTTCTTGAACTCGGTGCGGTCTTCAGCGCGGTGGATGAC
>CAZEJA010000382.1:0-3382 GCA_964512215.1 uncultured Planctomycetaceae bacterium | reverse complement strand
CACCACTCCTTACCGCTTAACTTAGGACCATTGGGGACAGTCCCCATTTTGCTCGCAGTGTTCCGCAAAAAGGGGACAGTCCCAGACGGCGGGACAGTCCCCATTTTGCTCGCAGTGTTCCGCAAAAAGGGGACGGTCCCAGACAGCGGGACAGTCCCCATTTTGCTCGATGTGTTCCGCGAAAAGGGGACAGTCCCACACGACGGGACCGTCCCCATTTTGCTCGAACGTTGCCGCCTCGGACGGCGGTCGCTACAATGCTGCTTTCTCCTCCAGGCTAAGGGACGAGGCAATGATCCATCGAATCGAGGTTCGTTCTCGGGAAGGTTTCGGCGACCCGCACGCCGAAGGGGTGCACGCGCAGGTTCAGGAGCTGGGCATCGCGACCGCGCAGTCGGTGGGGTCGGCGAGGCTGTTCTTTCTCGTCGGCGACCTTGACGCCGCGTCCGCTCAGCGCGTGGCGGCTGAGCTGCTGGCCGCCCCGGTTACCGAGACGTTCACGATCGGCTCGTCGCCCGCTCCCGACGGCGGGGCGGTCATCGAGGTCCATCTCAAGGCCGGCGTGATGGATCCCGTCGCCGCGTCGGCGGTCAAGGCGATCGTGGACATGGGCCTGGAGATCGGCGCCGTCCGCACCGGGCGACGGTATGAACTGCTCGGCGCGGTCACGGACGAGCAGCGCGAGACCATCGCCCGCAAGCTGCTGGCCAACCCGGTGATCGAGGACATTCACTTCGACGCCCACACGCCGCCCGAGACGCACGGGCGGGCGTACGAACTGGTGATTCGCGACGTGCCCATCCGCGACCTCGACGAGGCCGGCCTGGTCAAGCTTGCCGACGACAACGAGATGTTCCTGAACGTCACGGAGATGAAGGCGATCCAGGATTACTACCGCCGCGCCGGCCGCGACCCGCGCGACGTCGAGCTGGAGATGATCGCCCAGACCTGGTCGGAGCACTGCGTCCACAAGACGTTCCGCTCGGATGTGTCGGTGCGGGATCACTCCGGGCAGCTCGTGGAGGAGATTCCGAACCTCATCAAGACGACGATCTTCGGGCCCACGCAGGAGTTGAACAAGCCCTGGTGCATCAGCGTGTTCGAGGACAACGCGGGGGTCATCGAGTTCGACGACGATCACGCGGTCTGCTTCAAGGTCGAGACGCACAACCACCCGTCGGCCATCGAGCCCTACGGTGGGGCGTCGACGGGCATCGGCGGCGTCGTGCGCGATCCGATGGGCACCGGCCTGGGCGCCAAGCCCGTCGCCAACACCGACATCTTCTGCTTCGGCCCGCCGGACATGCCGCTGGAAGACGTGCCCACCGGCGTGCTGCATCCGCGCCGCGTGATGCGTGGTGTCGTCGGCGGCGTGCGCGACTACGGCAACCGCATGGGCATCCCCACCGTCAACGGCGCGGTGTTCTTCGACGAGAAATACCTGGGCAACCCGCTGGTCTACTGCGGCACGCTGGGGCTGATGCAGCGGGACAAATGCTTCGGCGACGCCCAGCCGGGCGACGCGATCATCGTCACCGGCGGGCGGACCGGTCGCGACGGCATTCACGGGGCGACGTTCTCCTCCGGCGAGCTGACGCACGTGCACGAGACGGAGTTCTCCCACGCGGTGCAGATCGGCAACGCGATCACGGAGAAGAAGATGCTCGACACTGTGCTGCACGCCCGCGATCTGGGCCTGTTCAGCGCGATCACCGACTGCGGCGCCGGCGGGCTGAGCAGCGCCGTCGGCGAGATGGGCGAGCAGATCGGCGCCGAGGTGCCCCACGATCGCGTGGCGCAGAAGTAACAGGGGCTGACCTAACCGGAGATCTGGATCTCCGAAGCCCAGGAGCGGATGGTGCTGGCCGTCCCGCCCGACAATGTCGACCGCATCCTCAAGGTCTTCTCCGACGAGGACGTCGAGGCGACGGTGATCGGGCACTACGGCACGGAGGGCGCGCGGCTGAAGCTGTACTACGACGGGCAGCTCGTCGGCGACCTGGAGATGGACTTCCTGCACAACGGCATTCCGAAGCCCACGAAGGAAGCGATCTACGAGAAGGTGCCTGCGCCCTCGCAGATCCCCGCGCCGCACCTGCACTACAACGAGACGCTGGAGAAGATCCTGGCCGCCCCGAACGTGGCGAGCAAGGAGTGGATCATCCGCCAGTACGATCACGAGGTCCAGGGCGGCAGCGTCATCAAGCCGCTGGTGGGCGAGGCGGAGGATTCGCCCGGCGACGGCGCGGTGGTCCGCCCCGTGCTGGGCAGCCGCAAGGGCGTGGCGATCTCCTGCGGGCTGAACCCCAAGCTCGGCGAGCTGGACCCGTACCAGATGGCGCTGCACGCGGTCGACGAGGCGCTGCGGAACCTCATCGCGGTCGGAGGCAACCTCGACCGCACGGCCCTGCTGGACAACTTCTGCTGGGGCAACTGCAACAAGCCCGACCGCATGGGCGCCCTCGTCCAGGCCGCCAAGGCCTGCCGCGACGCCGCGCTGACGTACGGCACGCCGTTCATCTCGGGCAAGGACTCGCTGAACAACGAGTTCCAGACCGACACGGGCGAGACGATCGCGATTCCGCCGACGCTGCTGATCTCGGCGATCAGTGTGATCGAGGACGCCGGGCGGTGCGTCACCGCGGACGCCAAGGAGGCGGGCAACTACCTGCTGCAGCTCGGGCGAACCGGCGGGCTGCTGGGCGGCAGTCACTACCTCGAGGTCGAGGGCGCCGCGAGCGGCAACGACGTGCCCCCGGTCGACTTGGAGACGTCCCTGAAGGTCATGCGGACCGTGCAGACGGCCGTCGAAGCGGGCATCGTGCGGGCCTGTCACGACCTGTCGGAAGGCGGGCTGGCGGTCGCGGCCGCGGAAATGGCCTTCGGCGGCGGACTGGGCGTGGAGGTCGACCTCGCCGGCGTGCCCACCACGGGCGACGTGACGCGCCGGGCCAAACTCTTCGCCGAAGACGCCGGGCGCTTCCTCGTGGAAGTGACGCCGGAGAACTACGACAACTTCATGCGGATCGCCAAGGACGTGCCCGTCGGCGAACTCGGGCGCGTCACCGACACGGGGCGCATCGTGATCCAGGGCTCGGGCGATCGGCTGATCGACCTGCCGATCGAGCAGGCGAAGGCCGCCTGGCAGAGCACGTTCGACTGGTAGTGCTCTCGTGGGCGATGCGGACTACACAATCCGAGACGCTACGGTCGCCGACGCCGACGCGGTAGGGCGGCTGTGGGAAGTGATGGCCGCTCAGCACCGGGCCTATGACGGGGACGTCTGGTGCTGGGCGGACAACGCGGCGCGGCGGTGGCGGGACGACTTTGCCGGGTATGTCGAGCGGGGCGAGCTGCTCTCGCTGGTAGCCGAGGCGGTGGA
>CAZEJA010000381.1:0-3401 GCA_964512215.1 uncultured Planctomycetaceae bacterium | reverse complement strand
TGGACCGGCTGGCGGCGGAGGGGACGCGGTTCACCAGCTTCTACGCCCAGCACGTGTGCGGGCCGTCCCGGTCGGCCCTGCTGACGGGGCGATACCCGATCCGCAGCAAGGGATGGGGCATGCCCGCCGACGAGATCACGTTCGCGGAGTTGATCCGAGGCGCCGGCTACCAGACGGCCTGCATCGGAAAGTGGGACGTCTCGAATCGCAAGGCGATCATCGATCGCATGCCGAACGCACAGGGATTCGACTACTACTTCGGCACGCTGGGCGCCAACGACGGCGGCGGCGTTTCCTTCCATGAGAACAACAAGCCCGCAGGCAAGACCCGGGACATGGGCAGCCTGACGCGACTCTATACCGACAAGGCGATCGACTTCCTGGAGAACAGGCGAGACCGAACGAAGCCGTTTGCCCTGTATGTCGCCCACACGATGATGCACACCATCATCGACGCCTCGGCCAAGTTCCGGGGCAAGTCCAAGGGCAGTTTGTACGGGGACGTGGTCGAGGAGTTCGATTTCGAGACAGGGCGCCTCCTCGACGCGCTCGACAAGCTGGGCCTGCGGGACAACACGCTGGTCATCTACACGACGGACAACGGTCCGTGGAATCAGAAGGCGTACACGAGCAAGAAGAAGGGACATCCCAAGGGCTCGATCTTCTGGGGCAATTCCGCCCCGCTGCGCGACGGCAAGGGCTCGTGCTATGAAGCCGGCTCGCGGGCGCCCTGCATCGTCCGCTGGCCGGGCAAGGTCCCGGAAAAGCGGGTGTCCGACGCGATCTTCGCGACGATCGACTTCATGCCCACGTTCGCCCGCCTGGCGGGGTTCAAGGTGCCCGACGACCGGGTCATCGACGGCGTCGACCAGACCGACCTGCTGCTGGGCAAGAGCAAGACAGGGGCGCGAAGCACCTTCTTCTACCAGGGACAGGGCGTGCGCCGGGGGAAATGGAAGTACCTCAAGGCCGTCCACCAGGTGCCCGGTTATGCCAGGGACCACAAGCGGAAGCAGGTCGAGGAACTCTACGACCTGGAGGCCGACATCGGCGAGACGACCAATCTCGCGGCGAAGCACCCGGAGAAGGTGACCGAACTCAAGGCGCTGATGGCGAGGATCGCGGAAGGGAAAGAGTAGACCATGCGGATGAGGAAGCGAATGCTGGTGTTCGTGTCGGTCGTCGGGGCACTGCTTGCCCCGGGGCTTGTCCGAGCGGAGGGCTTGCCCGACAAGGAGATGGCGGCGACGAAAGGGGGCTTCGTGGTCCACCTCGGCTGCGCCGACGGTACGCTCACGGGATCGTTGCGAAGGACCGACGCCTTCATCGTTCACGGGCTGGACACCGACCCGGTTCAAGTGCAGGCGGCCCGGGAGCGGTTCCTGGCGGCGGGGCTGGGCGGTAAGGTCTCGGCCGCGACGTTTGACGGCGAGCACCTGCCGTACCTCGACGGTATGGTGAACCTGCTGGTGGTGAGTTCGCGGTTCAAGGTCTCGCAGACGGAGCTGATGCGGGTGCTGGCCCCGGGCGGCGTGCTCCTGGTCAGCGGCGCCGGCGGGTGGGAGAGAGCGGTCAAGTCCCTCCCGGAGAAGATGGACGAGTGGACGCACTATCTGCGCGGGCCGGACAACAACGCGGTGAGCAAGGACACCGCCATCACCGCGCCGATCCGGCATCTGCAGTGGAAGGGGAGCCCGAGGTACTCGCGTCATCACGACAAGTCCTCGAGCATTCCGGCCGTCGTGAGCGCGGGGGGCAAGGTCTTCTACATCGCCGACCACGGCCCGCGGGCGTCGATCCTCTGGGATGCGAAGTGGCAGGTGGTAGCCCGCGACGCCTTCAACGGCGTGGTCCTGTGGCGGCGGAAGATCGATCAATGGACGGACCAGTTGTGGCCGCTCAAGAGCGGACCGGCCAAGACGCCGCGTCGCCTGGTCGCGGTCAACGACGCGGTCTACGTCACGCTCGGCCTGCTGGGTCCGGTCAGCAAGCTGAACGCCACAACCGGCGCGACGCTGAAGACGTATGCCGGGACGGAGAAGACGGAAGAGATCGTTCTGGACGGGGGCGTGCTCTATCTCGTCATCCATCCCACGATCGACGCCGCCCAGCGCGGCGGGGTGTGGAAGCAGACCCCCAAGAAGGTCATGGCCGTTCGGGAATCGGACGGCGCCGTTCTGTGGCAGCACACGCTGTCGTGGATCGCACCGGTGACGCTGACGGTGGCGGGCAGGAACGTGGTCCTGTGCGACGGGCCGCGAATCCTCGCGTTCGACCGCGACAAGGGCAGGAAGGTGTGGGAATCCGAGAAGCTGCCCTGGCGTGAGAAGATGCCGACCTACTTCGCGCCGACGCTGGTCGCCGCGAAGGACTGCGTCCTGTATGCGGGGGGCGAGAACTGGCGCGAGCACGCCGGCAGCAAGGGGCTGCTGACCTGCCTGGATGCGGGGACGGGCAGGATCAAGTGGCAGAGACCGCACCTGCCGTCGGGGTACCAGTCGCCCCAGGACATCTTCGTGATCGGAAACAGCGTCTGGTGCGGCAGCCTCAACTCCAAGCCCGGCGAATTCGACAAGAGATACCCGGACGTCTCCCCGAGCACCGGCGAGTTCATCTCCTACGACCTCGCGACGGGCAAGCCGGGCAGGACCATCCCGCGCGGGGCGGACAACTACTGGTTCCATCATCGCTGCCACCGGGCGAAGGCTACCGAGAATTTCTTCCTGACGTCCCGGACCGGCATCGAGATGATCGACACGCGAAGCGGCAAGTGGCATCTGCACCACTGGACGCGCGGCGCGTGCGCCTACGGGGTCATGCCCGCCAACGGCCTGATCTACGGGCCCCCGCATCCGTGCGCCTGCTACCCCGAAGCCAAGCTCAGCGGTTTCAACGCCATGTCGGGCCCGCGCGCCGCAGCGCCCCGCTTGGCGGACCGAGACCGGCTGCACAAGGGCCCCGCGTACAGGAACGCCCTGTCGGGAACGCCCGCGCAGCAGGGAGACTGGCCGACGTTCCGGGCCAACGCGGCGCGAAGCGGGTCCACCGCGACGTCGGTGGGTCCCTATGTCGCCGCGACGTGGCGGACGGAGATTGGCGGGAAGCTCAGCCAGCCCGTCGTCGCGGGGGGGAAGCTCTTGGTCGCGGCGGTCGACGCCCATGCGGTCTACGCCCTCGATGCAACGACGGGCAAGGTGCAGTGGAAGTACCTCGCCGGCGGGCGCGTGGACTCCCCGCCGACCCTCTACAAGGGGATGGCGATCTTCGGGTGCCGGGACGGTCACGTCTACTGCCTCCGCACCTCGGACGGCGCGCTGGTGTGGCGCTTCCAGGCCGCCCCGGCCGACCGCCGGCTGATGGCGTGGGAGCAGTTGGAGTCGGTCTGGCCGGTGCACGGGAGC
>CAZEJA010000380.1:0-3404 GCA_964512215.1 uncultured Planctomycetaceae bacterium | reverse complement strand
GGCGATCACCTCGCGCCAGTCCTTCGTCGTCGGGCAGGCGTAATCTGACCCGAACTTGCCCCGGACGTGCTTCAGGGCCCCGGCGAACCGGTCGCTGTCCACGTCGCACAGCACGACCGGCTGGGCGTCGTCCTGCTGCAGGAACGTCCGCAGGTTCCGCCCCACGCCGTGGCTGCCCACACCGATGAAGCCGACCGCGATCCGTTCACTCGGCGGCACCTTGCCGTTCGCACCGAACACGGACGAGGGCACCAGCGTCGGCAGGGCGACGGCGCCGGTCAGGCCCTTGAGGAATGTCCGTCGCTTCACCGTTTGTCCGGTCATCGCAGTCGCCTCTTCCCGGTCCGCCTCGAATGGACGTCCCCTAACGGTACCGGCGTCTTGGATGCGGGTCAATGATGCGTCCCGTCGATGGAGAAGCCCCTTGCGGATGGGCTGTGCGGGCGGTTTGATGGAGGCGATTCCCCCGGGACTACCGATGTCGGGAGCGAGGCCATGCTTCAGAAGTTCAACGAGAAGAATCGCGACATTCTCATTAACATCAACGGCGAACTCGTGCACCGCGACGAGGCGGGCATCAGCCCGTTCGACTCCGTCGTGCAGAACGGCGACGCCGTGTGGGAGGGGCTGCGCCTCTACCGCGGGAGGATCTTCAAGCTCACGGAGCATCTCGACCGCCTGCGTCGCTGCGCGACCGCATTGGCGTACCGGGACATCCTGTCGCACGAGGAGATCACCGAGCAGCTCCGCCGCACGCTGACGGCCAACGGGATGGCCGACGGTGTGCACATCCGTCTGATGCTGACACGCGGACTCAAGTACACGAGCGGCATGGACCCGCGCGTCAACGTGGGCGGTCCGACGCTGATCGTCATCGCCGAACACAAGCCGCCCGTCTACGACAAGTCGGGCGTCCGCCTGATCACCAGCGACACCCGCCGCATCCCGCCGGAATGCCTCGACCAGAAGATCCACTCCGCCAACATGCTCAACTCGATCCTCGCGAAGATGCAGGCGAGCGCCGCCGGGGCGGATGATGCGCTCATGCTGGACGTCCGCGGCTTCGTCGCGGAGACGAACGCCACGCACGTGTTCGTGGTCGCAGACGGTACGGTAGCTACGTCGCACACGACGTCGTGCCCCGAAGGCATCACCCGCGCGACCGTCCTGGATCTCTGCGAGGCCCATGGCATCCCGCACGCTGTCCGGGACATCTCCCCGGAGGAGGTCTACAACGCCGACGAGGTCTTCTGCACGGGCACGATGGGCGAGATCGTCCCCGTCGTCGAAGTCGACGGACGGACCATCGCCTCGGGCGAATGCGGTCCTGTCAGCGCCCGCATCGGTGCGCTCTACAAGGACCTGACCGAGACGGAAGGCGTGCAGGTGGTCTGACGCCGTTCCCGATACCCGCTGACCGGTTACCAATTACCAATCCCCTCCATTTTTGCTCTAATAAACTCCTCCTTTGTGCGTCCTCAGTGTGGACGCGGCGAGCCCGAGAGACTGCGAATGACAGGCGACGGCGACAAAGTACGGGCCGAGCGGGTCGACGAGGCGTTGCAGCGGTATGAAGGTCCGCTGCTTCGATACGCCGCCCGCATCACCGGCGATGCCGACCGGGCCAGAGACGTCGTGCAGGAGACGTTCCTGCGGCTCTGGCAGGTTGGCGACGGTGAGCCCAGGCACGTCGCCCAGTGGTTGTTCACAGTCTGCAGGAATCGGGCGTTGGACATTCGCAGAAAGGAGAAGCGCATGAGCACGTTGGCACAGCCGCAAAGCGTTGCCGCCACCGGACGGGATCTATCCCCGCCGGCGGCCGCGGAGCAGCGAGAGTCGGCCGGCGTGGCGCTGGGGCTGGTGGCGGACCTGCCGGGCAATCAGCAGGAAGTGATCCGCCTGAAGTTCCAGAACGGCTTCTCCTATCGGCAGATCGCCGCCATCACGGGCCTGTCGGTCACGAACGTGGGCTTTCTGATCCACAAGGCCATGACCGCTCTGAGACAGAAACTCAACCCGCCGACGCCCGGCGGGCACGGGGAAGGAGACGCACGATGACATTTCAAGAGAACGATCCGAGACTGACCGCCTATGCACTGGGCGAACTCGACGAAGCCGAGCGCCGCGAAGTGGAGGCCCTGCTGGCCGACGACGAGCAGGCGCGCCAGGCGGTCGAAGAGACGCGCCGGCTCGCGGGCATGCTGACCGATGACCTCGCCGACGAGCCCGCGCTGGAGTTGACAGCTGACCAGCGGCAGCGCGTTCTCGCCGCTCCTGCGCCGAGCCCCGCGAGGCACATCCGCCTGTGGACGATCCTGACGGGTGCTGCGGCCGCCGCGGTGATCATCGCGGGCGCCGCGCTGTACTACTACGGCGCCCCGAAGAAGGACGATTCGCCCGGCGGCGCACAGCCGGTCGCCAAGGGCGGCGGCGAGAAGCCCAAGGGCCGTGAAGGCCCGAACGACAATTGGCCGGAATACTACGGCACGCCCGAACCCAAGGACGGACGCGACCATCCCGAGGACAAGCGCGTGGAACTGAAGCTCGAACTGCCTCGGGCGCAAATTGCACCGACGCCGAAGAACATCCGTTCTGCCAACCTCCCGAAGAAACCGCTGCCCGCCAAGCGGGTGATGGTCCCGGTGGGCACGAAGAACGTGTCCCGGGGCAAGACCGTGACCAGCAGCGACGAGTTCCCGATCATCGGTGAACTGGAGCAGGTGACGGACGGTGACAAGGAGAGCATCGACGGGAGCTTCGTCGAACTGGGTCCGGGTCTCCAGTGGGTGCAGATCGACCTGGACGGCCGCTATGCGATCCACGCGATTGCGATGTGGCATCACTTCTCGCCGCCCTGTGCCGTGCGCGACGTGATCGTGCAGGTCTCCGACGACAAGGACTTCGTCAGCGGGGTGCGAACGGTCTTCAGCAACGACCACGACAACTCCGCGGGGTTGGGCGTCGGCAAGCAGTACGAGTGGATCGGGACGGCCAGGGGCAAGGTGATCGAGGCGGAAGGCGTCACGGGTCGTTACGTGCGGTTGTACAGCAATGGCAACACGTCCAGCGACCAGAATCCCTACTGCGAAGTGGAGGCGTTCGCCACGCCGGCCGAATCGGAGAAGCCGGCTGGTGATGGTAAGTCGAAGACGAGCGGCAAGACAACGAAAGCCCCGAAGGTCAAGGCGGCGGCCGGGGACAAGAAGGTGTCTGGCAAGGTGGAGTTGAAGATCGATCTCCCTGATCCACAGTTCGGGGGGACGCCGAAGAATCTGCGGTCGGGCAACCTGCCGAAGAAGTTGCCCGGTCCGCGCGGTCCGTTCCTGGTCGCCAAGGGTACGAAGCTCCTGAGCCGCGACAAGAAGGTCACGGCCAGCGACGACGAGCCGATCATCGGCGAACTG
>CAZEJA010000379.1:0-3404 GCA_964512215.1 uncultured Planctomycetaceae bacterium | reverse complement strand
CATGATCGTCGTGGACAGTCTCGGGGTGGCGCCGGAGACGATCGACGAAGCGAAGGCCATCGCCTCGAAGGCCACGGGCATCCCTGTCGACAGGATGTTCGTCTGTTCCACCCACACGCACAGCGCCCCGTCCTCCAACGTCAAGGACGGTCCCGCACCGGCCGTCGCGTATCGCAAGCAGCTCGTCGAAGGCATCGTGGCGTCCGTCGTTGAGGCGCACAAGGCTTTGCGGCCCGCCGCCGTCGGGGCTGCGAAGCATCCCTTGCCGGAGGAGGTCTTCAACCGTCGCTGGTTCCTCAAGCCTGGCAAGATGCCGCTGAACCCCTTCGGCAAGCTCGACCAGGTGAAGATGAACCCCGGCCGCAGCGCCGAGGTCCTCGACCGCCCGGCCGGTCCCACCGATCCGGACATCATGGTCATCTCGGTGCAGGACACGCGCCGCAAGCCCCTCGCGCTGCTGGCCAACTATGCGCTTCATTACGTGGGGGCTGTGCCGAAGGGCGCCGTCTCGGCGGACTACTTCGGCGAGTTCGCCCGGCTCATGCCCTCGCGCGTTCGGGGCGACGAGAAGTTCGTTGCGATGATGACCAACGGCGCCTCCGGCGACATCAACAACATCCCGTTCCTCGTGACGCGCCCGCCCCGCGAGCCGTACGAGCAGATTCGCATCGTCGCGCGCAAGGCGGCCGATACGGCATGGCACGCCTGGCGGAAGATCGACAAGCACCGCACCGACGTGCGGCTCGGCATGGTCCAGCGCGACGTCACGCTCAAGTACCGCAAGCCGAGTGAGGAGGATATCGCGAACGCCAGGACCGTGCTGGCCGTCAAGGACGAAGCCGCCCGCGCCACGCTCCCGAGGCTGGCGGAGAACTACGCTCGCAGGACGCTTACCGCCGCCAAACGGTCCGACACGGTTGTGGTGAAGCTGCAGGTCATCCGCATCGGCGACATCGCGGTGTGCGGCATCCCCTTCGAAACCCTCGTCGAGATCGGGCTCGATCTGAAACGACGAAGCCCCTTCACGCAGACGATGGTCATCGCCCTCGCCAACGGTCGCCACGGATACCTGCCCACGCCGGAGCAGCACAAGCTGGGAGGTTACGAGACCTGGTTGGGCACCAGCAACGTCCAGAAGGACGCCTCGGTGATCGTCACCGACAACCTGCTGGGGATGCTCAAGGAGTTGGCGGATTGAACGGGGGGTGCCCGGGGTTCGGCCGACCTGCCCCCAGGGGGTTCGTCCCCAGGGGACTCATCAGCCGCCTTGGGGCGTGGCGCGGACTTTCTGCAGGAGGCGGATCAGTTCGGCGCGGATCTTGGGTTCGGCGCCGACTTCGAGGTAGCTCGACTCGGCCGGCCAGGTCGTGTAGCCGCCGAGTTTGTGCTGCTCGGGCGGGGGCAGGTACCCGCCCTGCCAGTTGGCGAGGGAGATGGTGAATGTCGGCTTCAGCGGGCTGCCCGCCTTGATGGCCAACCCCGTCTCCACGAACGTCTCGCACGGACTGGTCGCGATGCCCAGATCCCCGATACGAAACGCCGCCAGCGGCAGCTTCACGGTCGCCGGGTACTTCGCGAGTTCCAGCGCGTTGCGGGCATACACGTCGCGCCACCGGTGGGCGGGCTTGTTCCACGTACCCGCCTGGACCGCCTTGGCCCACGCGATACGGTCCGCATCCGGCCGGCGGACGCCGAGTTCAAGCGTGCTTGCCGCGGCCGCCAGCGTCACATCCGCACGGTGCTTGATCTTGCGGTAGATCTCCATCACCGTCTTCGCGACGCTATGACCGACTTTCTTCATGCCCTCGAAGTTGCCGCCCGGGGCGCGGTTGACGTCGCCGCTGGTCCCGTTGGACATCATCGCCACGAACGGCGGGCGGCCGTCGGTCCTGTCCAGCAGCTCCGCCATCCGCGCCGCGAAGAAGCCGAAGTAGTCCGCGCTGACGTTGCCCTTGACCCCTCCCGCGTAGTGGACGGAGTAGTTGGCCAGCAGCGCCAGCGGACGTCCGTCGGCGTGCTGGACCGACAGGACCGACAAGCCCGGATCGATAGTCCCCGTCGTGCGGATGCGGTCCTTCTCGGGCCTCCCGTGCATGGCGGCCCGGTCCCCAAGCTCGCCGAACGGGTTCGGCCCGAGCGAGCCGGGCTTCATCAGCCACCGGCGGTTCTTGCAGTACTCGGGCTTCGGCGCGACGCCCCAGCCTATCTTCGCTGGTGCGAGCTGCTTAACGGCTCGGGCGACGGCGTCGGCGACCTGGTCGACCACAAACTTGTGGTACTTCGCGTTCGCGGGCACGCGCTCAGCGTTGCTGCGCATCAGGCGAACGGCCATGTGACTGTGCGTCGCGGCCGTCACGACGCGGTCCGGGTCGATGCCCGCCCGCTCCTGGATGAGACGCTTCATCTCCGTGTGGACTTCCGGCCCCATCATCGTGCAGTCGACGATGATGAACGCGATGCGGACCTGCCCGTCATCCAGCATCAGGACCCGCGCGTACAGGTCGTCGTGGACGACCTTCGGCAGTCCCCGTCGCGTGATCGTGCCGTCGAGCGTGACGTCCGGGTCCGGTGTGATCTTCGCTGTCGTCGCGGCGGCGCGAAGCGCGCGGGGACGCTTGGCCGTCAGGGCAACCGGTGTGACCGCAGCGGTCGCGAGGAACGCTCGTCGACTCAGTGCCGTGTCGCCTTGCGATGTCATCGGGCTTCTATCCTCCCATCCGGAACGGCTTGCCCAGCTTGATGATCCGCTGGAACTCATCGCCCCGTCCGACCCGTGCGAACTTCCTGTGATGACCGCCCCCGGTCGGGAGGCGGCCCTTGCCTTCGCTCTTGGCTTCGTGCAGGTAGAGCTGCACGCGGACGTCGCGGCTGCCCTCGGTGAACGTCAGCAGGCGGCTCATCGGGCATCGCCCGCCGTGGTGGCGCGTCAGGGCGCAGCAGTTGAGGAAGTTCACATCCCACTTCCGCTCGATGTGCGTCCGGCCGTTGAGCTTGTCGTCGGGGTACGTGTGCGTGTGCCCGCCGATCCACAGGTCGATCGCGTTGGGGTGGGCGGCGAGGTACTTCTCGAACGCCTGGGCATCCGGCTTGCCGTCGACGAAGTACAGGTACGACGCCCCCTGCGGCGCGCCCTTGGCGGTATACCCGTGATAGCGGAAGCTGTACTTGTCGCGCTTGACGCCCTGGGGGGGCTTGCCCTTGGCGGTCGGCTTGCCCGTGCCCTCCCACAGTCCGGACCCGACCGTGGTTTCCTTCAGCATGTGATGGTGTGCGGAGATGATGATGGCGTCCGGGTTGGCTTCGACGGTCCTGGTCCACCAGTCGAACGTCTCGCCCGTGACGGCCCCCGCGGGGTGTCCGTGGGAGGCGCCCGCCCGTCCGCGGCCGATCGGCTGCTCGAAGTC
>CAZEJA010000378.1:0-3425 GCA_964512215.1 uncultured Planctomycetaceae bacterium | reverse complement strand
GCCGCACGATCTGCTGCGAATCTTCTTGCGCAAACGTCTCCCGCCCGAATATGTCCTGGTGATTCCGGAAAGGAGACGACCATGACCAAAGCAGGAATGGCGCTTGCCGTCCTCGCGGTGTCGCTCGGAGGCTGTGCAGCCTCGGGGGTGACGGAGTACCTGGGCACGACGATGGAACCCCCGCCGGCCGCTCGCGCCGTGAAGACGCCCGCGATTTCAACCACCGTGAGCGCGCCCGCGCCCGCCGAGGTGGTCGACACGCCCCACCTGGCCGTGATCGCGCCGCGGAAGCTCATCTACGCGGGCACGTTCACCGTCGTGACAGGCGACGTCGTCTACGCCCTCGATCGCACGCGGACGATCGCCGAGGAGATGGACGGGTATCTGCAGAAGATGTCCGCCAACGCCATCGTCATTCGCGTCCCGGCTGCGAAGTTCCACACCGCCGTCGCCCGCCTGGCCGACGTCGGCACGGTCACGCACCGGGACATCTCCGCCCAGGATGTCACGGAGCAGCACGTCGACCTGGAGATCCGCCTCAAGAACGCCAAGGTGATGGCCGAGCGACTCCGCAAGCTGGTCGAGCAGGCGATCGACGTCAAGGCCGCCCTGCTCGTCGAGCAGGAACTCACGCGCGTGATGACGGAGATCGAGCGCCTCGAGGGGCAGCTCAATAGCCTCGAAAGTCGCGTCGCCTTCGCCACGCTGACCGTCGCGTTCCAGCCGCTGCGTCGCGCCGCCCCCACGCCCGCGCTCGAGGTCAAGCTGCCCTTCCTCTGGCTGCACGGACTGGGGCTGGACAACCTGCTGAACTTCTGAGCCGCCCGAAGAAAGGAATTCCCGTGAACAGACTGACTGCATTGATCGTGATCGCCGCCGCCTGCATCCCGGCCTGCACCGACCGGATGGAACTGCCCGTGAACTTCGTCGAACTCGACCGCGACGAGCGAGGCCCCTACGACGTGCGGGGCATCTCCGCCGACGGAGTCGTCGTGGCGCTGCGACACTACCCCAACCCCAAGGGCGGATCGCTCGCGTTCTGGGCGGAAGCGGTCCGGAACGAACTCACCCGCGGCAGGGGCTACACCCTCGAAGACACGGAAGAAGTGGAATCGGCCTCGGGCGTGCCCGGGCAGTTGATGACCTTCGCCGCCCGCCGCCGCGGCGCTCCCGCCGAGTACGTCGTGGGCGTGTTCGTCACGTCGCAACGTGTACTCGTCGCCGAAGCGGGAGGCAAGAAGGAAGCCCTCACGCCGCGACTCGAAGAGATTCGCACCTGCCTGCTGAGCGCCCGGTCGGGACTGTAGGATGGCGCCTGCTGTGTCAAGAAGGAGCACGGGTGCCACCTTCAAGCGGAGCGAAGCGCAGCTTGTGGGTGCAGGCCGGGGGGCACAGAGCACCCACAAGCTCCGTCCCGACTTCGTCGGGATTCCGCTTGAAGGTGGCACCCGCCTCAACTCAGGGGCCTATGACGCCTCTTCCTTCTTGAGCTCGTCGATCAGGCCGATCGCCTGGTCGGTCTGGATGTGAAAGTTGCTGAAGCGGACCTTGCCCTTGCGGTCGATGACGATCATCCACGGCGTGCCGCGGGTGCGGTAGCCGGTCATGATCGCCGGGCGCGCCTTCGCTGTCCCGCTGTGCCCGAACGGGATGTCCAGCTTGTACCGCTTGGCCGTCGCCCACGCCCGCTGGGCCGTGTTCTGGGCGAAGCCCTCGAAGACCGTCTGCACCGCGACAAAGGCCACGCTGTCGTCCCCCGCGTATCGCTTGACCAGCGCCTTCAGCGTCGGAAAGCCCCGGCTGTGACAGCCCGGGCACCACGACTGGAAGCAGAACAGGACCACGACCTTGCCTTCGAAGTCATCTACATCCAGCTTCTTGGTTCCCTCAGGCAGGTTGGTCCACTCCGTGACGCCCCATTCCGGTGCGGGCTGCCCCACCACCGCCCCGGCCGGTTTCGTGCGGAGCTGCTTGCGATACGTCTGGACCGCGGCGGTCAGTTGGTCGGCCGGGACCGGCGAGGGGCGCTTCTCCAGCACGTCCTCGATACCTCGCAGGATCATCTTCACGTCGAAGTCCTTCTCCTGCGCGAGGATCTGCCCGCCCAGGTTCCTGCCGATCGCGTAGCTCGCTCTCTCCTTGAGCGTCCCGGGAATGGCTGGCTGGGTCGAACTCCCCTTCCCCACCGGCGTCTGACCCGGCCCGGCGACCGCCAGCGCGATCGCCGCCACAGTGAGCAGAGCCACCACCCCAGCAGCTCGTGTCGATGCACTCATCTCATTCTCCTCAGATCAGACGGCTGTGCGCCACCGTCTCCATTCTAGCCGCCCCTGACTGCGCAGAACAACGCCGGACGGGGCGATTGCGTCGCCCCGCCCGGCGATTGCACCACGCACTCTTGGGCATCGGCTACCGGATGCGGTACACCTGCCCGCGAAGGTTGATCACCAGTTCCTCATTCGCCCGCTGGCTGGCGAAGATCTGGTTCTCTCCGACCGTGTTACCGCGGACCAGCTTGAAGTACTCCTCGCTGAACCGCTCGATCTCCTTGATCTTGTCGGCGTCCTTCTTCAGGTCCGTCTTGGCCGCATTTGCAGCCACCCAGACATTCCCGCGACGGTACAGCCCTTGCCCGCCTGCGTTGCGGACGCCGCGGACGATCTCGGACCGCTCCTGCTCGTACCGCCCGGTCGAGGCGTTGCCGACCATCACCACAGCATCGTTGGCCTCCAAGGCTGCCTGCTCGTCGAGCGACAGGCCCTTCGCGGGCTTTCCGCCATATCCGCCGCCAGGGGACGGCGCTGACTTCGCCATAGACAGCTTCTGCCGGACAATGCCCCCCGCCTGTGCCCGCGCCCCGCCCTTGTCGGCGTTGGCGAAATCACGTGCGAGCCCTTCGGCCGCCTTGGCCCGCAGCTCTCGCGCGGGCGCCGCCAGGCGCGTCGTCTCGTCGGCCAGGAAGCTCGTGTACGGCGTCATGATCCCGTACTCCGTGCTCAGGCGGACCAGTTCGTCGACGATCTCCTTCTTCTCGCCGTTGATCTGAATCTCATCCAGCAGGAACCCCACGCGCCGCACCGCCCAGATCTGCTCGACGAAGACGAACCGCGAGTCCTTCCCCGGCGGGCGGAACGTGACCGGATACTCGAAGCCGCGCTCCTTGCCCTCGTACATCCCCGTGATCACGAGCTGGCCCCGGTCGGCGCCGTGGGACAGCGCCCGCCGCTTGACGGGGTCGCCCGCGACGTACCGGCCGGCCACCACGATCTGATCGCCCTCGAACAGGTCGCCCAGGTCGCGCGGGTACATATCCCGCAGGCGGACGTCGGCGATCTTGAGCTTCAGGTTCGTCATCACCGGGTTCTTGATCTTCGCGTAGAGCGAGCTGACTTTCGACTCGATGGGCTCCTTGGGCTTGACGTAGT
>CAZEJA010000377.1:0-3435 GCA_964512215.1 uncultured Planctomycetaceae bacterium | reverse complement strand
TGGCGAGTTCCTTCACGTTGCCGACCAGCGGGATCATGATCTCGGCCTGGGCGCCGCGGACGGCGTAGGCGGCCTCGACGACGGCGCGGGCCTGCATCTCGGTGATCTCGGGATAGTAGATGCCCAGGCGGCAGCCGCGGTGCCCGAGCATGGGGTTGAACTCGTGGAGGCTCTCGACCTTCTCGCGGATCTTCGCCGTCGAGACGCCCATCGCCTTGGCCATTTCGGCCTGGCCTTCCTTGTCGTGCGGGACGAACTCATGCAGCGGCGGGTCGAGGAAGCGGATGGTCGCGGGGCGGCCCTTGAGGGCCTTGAAGATGCCGATGAAGTCTTTCCGCTGCAGGGGCAGGAGGGCCTTGAGGGCCTTCTTGCGCCCGGCGGCGTCCTCGGCGAGGATCATCTTCCGCATGGAGACGATGCGCTTGCCCTCGAAGAACATGTGCTCGGTGCGGCAGAGCCCGATGCCCTCGGCGCCGAACTTGACGGCGACGGCGGTGTCGTGCGGCGTGTCGGCATTGGTGCGGACGCCGAGCTTGCGGTACTTGTCGGCCAGCTTCATGATCGTGCCGAACGGGCCCGTCAGCGACGCGTCGACGGTCGCGACCTTGCCCGGGTAGATGGCGCCGGTCGAACCGTTGAGGCTGATCCAGTCGCCCTGCTTGAGCGTCACGCCGCCGGCGGTGAGGGTCTTCTTCTTGTAGTTGATCTTGCAGTCGCCGCAGCCGGCGACGCAGCACTTGCCCATGCCGCGGGCGACGACGGCGGCGTGCGACGTCATGCCGCCGCGGCTGGTCAGGATGCCCTTGGCCGCGTCCATGCCGCCGATGTCCTCGGGGCTGGTCTCGATGCGGACGAGGATGACCTGCATGCCCAACTCGGCCATCTCTTCGGCCTCGTGGGCGGAGAACACGACCTGTCCGGTCGCGGCGCCGGGGCTGGCGGGCAGCCCCGTCGCGATCGTCTTGGCCGACTTCTCGGCCTTCGGGTCGAACGTCGGGTGCAGGAGCTGGTCGAGCGCCTTGGGGTCGACGCGGAGGACCGCTTCCTTCTCCGTGATCAGGCCTTCCTTGTGCATGTCCACGGCGCACTTGACCGCCGCGGCGGCCGTCCGCTTGCCCGCGCGGGTCTGCAGCATGTACAGCTTGCCCTGCTCGATGGTGAACTCGACATCCTGAATGTCGCGGTAGTGCTTCTCGAGCCTGCTGCGGATTGCGACGAGCTGCCTGTAACTCTTGCGGTCGACCTTGGCGAGTTCCTTGATCGGGTGCGGCGTGCGGATGCCCGCGACCACGTCCTCGCCCTGGGCGTTCATGAGGTACTCGCCGTAGAACAGGTTCTTGCCCGTGGCCGGATCGCGCGTGAAAGCCACGCCCGTGCCGGACGTCTCGCCCATGTTGCCGAAGACCATCAACTGGACGTTGACGGCCGTCCCGAGCAGGCCGCGAATGTCGTTGAGCTGGCGGTACTTGATGGCGCGGGGGTTGTTCCACGAGCCGAACACGGCATCGATGGAGGCCTGGAGCTGCTTGCGGGCGTCCTGCGGGAAGGTCTTGCGGGCCTTCTTGTAGACCTTCTTGTACTCCGCGACGACATCCTTGAGCCCCTCGGTGTCCAGGTCGGTGTCGTTGGCGGCCTTGTGGGCCTTTTTGACCTTGTCCAGCGCGTGCTCGAAGTCGTGGTGTTCCATCTCGAGCACGACGTCGCCGAACATCTGCAGGAAGCGCCGGTAGGCGTCCCAGACGAACCGCTCGTTGCCCGTCAGGTCGATCATCGCCTGCAGTGTCTCGTCGTTGAGGCCCAGGTTCAGGACGGTGTCCATCATGCCGGGCATGGAGACGGCCGCCCCGGACCGCACCGACACCAGCAGCGGGTTCGATCCGTGCCCGAACGTCTTGCCCGTGAGCTTCTCGAGCTTCCGGATGTTCGCGTCGATCTGGCCGGCGAGTTCCTTGGGGTACTTGCGCCCGAGCTTGTAGAACGCGTCGCATGTTTCCGTGGTGACGGTGAAGCCCCCGGGGACAGGCAGGCCGAGGCTGCACATCTCCGCCAGGTTCGCGCCCTTGCCGCCCAGCAGCTGCTTCATCTCCGCCTTGCCTTCGGTGCCCTTGCCGCCGAAGAAGTACACGTACTTTGTCTTTTTCGCCATGAAACCAATCTCCGTTGAACGCTGTTGTTGGGTCCGTTCTCTCTACCCAGGCGGCCCGGCCGATCCCGACCGACCCGCAGATTTCCCGATGCGACCCGATAGGGTTCTGTGAGACCGAGCAGTGTAGGAAGATGGGCGCAAGCTGTCAATTGCATTTGAACGACAGGGACCAAGGGACGGAGGGACCAAGGGACCAAGGTGTCAGCTTTCGCACCCTCTCCAAGCCCAGTCGCCGCGTGGCTGGGTGAACGCCCCGTCCCCGTTCCCCCGGGAAGCAGGGACGATCCCACTGTCCGAAACAGCCCCTGTATTCCCCCCCTCTGCATCCGCTATCATATAGGCTTCCGCCGCCCTGAAAGGCGGCGTTTGCCACAGGAGAGAGTGTATGATTCGCATGGCATGGTCGATCGTACTGGCGGCGGGGATGGTGATGGGGGCGAGCGGAGCGGCCGGGGCGGAGTCCGCCCGGGAATCCGCCCGGGAGATTCTCGACGCCACGGGCGTGAAGGGCGGGCTCGTCGTGCATCTCGGGTGCCGCAGCGGGGAGCTGACCTCCGCACTGGCTGCGAGCGATAGCTACGTCGTCCACGGGCTGGACGTCAACGCCGCGATGATCGCGATCGCCCGGCAGCGCATCCCGGTACCCATGTTCCGCCGCGGGACCGTGTCCTTCGACCGACTGACGGGCAAGAACCTGCCCTACGTGGACAATCTGGTGAACCTGCTGGTGGCTGACACCCTCGACGGCGTGTCGATGGACGAGGTGATGCGCGTGCTCCGTCCCGGCGGCGTGGTGCTCGTGGGCGGAAAGAAGACGGTCAAGCCGCGCCCGACGAACATCGACGCCTGGACGCACTACCTGCACGACCCGAGCAACAACGCCGTCGCCCACGACACGGTCGTCGGCCCGCCGCGACACCTGCAGTGGGTCGGCAGCCCGAAGTGGGCCCGCCACCACGACCGCATGGCCTCCATGAGCGCGCTGGTCTCGACCGAGGATCGCATCTTCTACATCTTCGACGAAGGTCCGACGTCGTCGATCACGCTGCCGCCGGACTGGAAGCTGATCGCCCGCGACGCCTTCAACGGCACGATCCTCTGGAAGCGGAAGATGGGGACGTGGCATACGCACCTCTGGCCGCTCAAGAGCGGGCCCGCCCTGCTGCCGCGGCGTCTGGTCGCCGTCGGCGATCGCGTCTACACCACGTTGGCGCTGGATGCGCCGCTGACGAGCATCGAGGCCGCGACGGGACAGACGATCCGCACGTACGCCTACACCCGGGGCACCG
>CAZEJA010000376.1:0-3444 GCA_964512215.1 uncultured Planctomycetaceae bacterium | reverse complement strand
TCTTCCGGGCCGTCACGCTCTGGTCTATGTCCACGGCGCGTCCTTTCGAGGGTCGAACGCCTCCACCTCGTTGAGTTCCTGCAGCAGTTCCCGGCCCCGCGGCGAGAGTTTCGGGGGCGGCACGATTCGGATCACGACATACTGGTCGCCGCGCTGCTTGCGGTTCCCGGTCGGCTTGATGCCCTTGCCCTTCAGCCGGAGCTTCTTCCCGCCGCTCGTGCCCGGGGGAATCTTCACGGTCGTCATCCCGTCGATGGTCGGCACGTCGACGGCCGCACCGAGGGCGGCCTCGCCGATGCGGACGGGCAGATCGACGTAAACGTCGTCGCCCTCTCGGCGGAAGTACGGGTGTTTGCCGACGTGGACGATGATGTACAGGTCGCCGTTGCCCGCGGGGCCCTGCTCGCCCTTGCCCCGCACGCGGACCTTCGAGCCCTCCCGCACGCCGGGCGGAATCTTGACGTCGATGGTCTCGGTGCCGGCCCCGCCTCGCGGTCCGGGGCGATTGACGCGGATCGTCGTGGTCATGCCCTCGACCGCCTGCATGAACGCGACGGTGAGATGACTTTCGATGTCGGCGCCCTTGCGACGCGGCGCAGGACCGCGACGCCCGCGCATCCCTCCGCCCAGAGCGGCCATGATGTCTTCGAGCCCCATCCCGGCAAATCCGCTCCCGCCGCCGCCGAAGAGATCCTCGAAGCTGATCTCGACCCCCTGCCCGCCCGGCCAGCCTTGCGGGCCGCCCCGGCCGCCGAAGCCCCCTGCGGGCCCGGCGTGCCCGAACTGGTCGTACATGCCTCGTTTCTTCGAGTCCGACAGCACCTCGTAGGCCTCGGTGGCCTCCTTGAACTTGTCCGAAGCGTCGGATGCCTTGTTCACGTCCGGGTGGTACTTCCGCGCCAGCTTGCGATACGCGGACTTGATCTGCGCGTCGCTCGCGCTGCGCTTCACGCCCAACACGTCATAGTAATCCCGCTTGGCCATGGGGGCATTCTAGCCTCTCCCGACGCGACCGGCCAGTTGTCTTGCCCCTCCGCGACGTTTGTGCGACAGTGTCCGCATACGATGCCCCTTGCGAGGGTCCAGAGATGACCGGAACGTTGCCGCGAGTCCTGATGGGGGTGCTTGTCGGGGCGTGCGGGGCCGTTCCGTTGTCGGCCGGGGAGCGGCTGGCCGTCAACGGCGGGTTCGAGAAGGCCCCGGGCGGGGCCCCCGAAGGCTGGCGCGTCTGGTCGCGAAAGGCCGACGCGATCACCGCGGTCGTCGACCGGCGCGTTCGCCAGTTCGGACAGGCCGCCTTGCACGTCACCCACACGGGCGAGAAGGACTGGGCCGTCAGCCAGGCCCAACGCATCGACGTCAAGCCGGGCGACTTCTTTCAGATCGGAGCACGGGTCAAGTGCTCTCGCCTTCCCGGCACGGCCGGCGTCAGCGTCGTCGTCCGTGACAAGCCGGGTAAGACGATCCACTGGCTGTACGGTCAGGTGTCGACCGGGGGTACGCACGACTGGAAGCTCGTGACCGGGCGGTTCATCGTTCCCGACCGGGCGGCCACGCTGGAACTCCGCCTGACCGGCAACGGGGCGGGCGAGGCGTGGTTCGACGACGTCGTGCTGACGCGGATGAGCAATGTCAACGCACTCCGCGGGAAGATCGCATCAGAGCCGCCGGTCTCGCTGCGCAACCGCTTCCTGACCGTCCGCATCGACCCGGGCACAGGCGCCATCGACGTCACCGACAGGCGGACCGGACGCACGTGGTCCCAGTGGCCGGCGCGGAGCGCTGTCGTCCTCAGAGCGGCTGGCAAGGACGATCGCATGGGGGCGCTGGAATTCCTGCACGTAGCCGACGGCAGATTCGTCACTGTCATCGTCGTGGTGTCCGAGACGGAACCGGAATTCAGCGTGACGCTCAGCAGCGACGACGAAGCGATGCGTGCGGACCTGCCCTACCCGCCTCCGCTACGGTGTGCGAAGGGCGACTCGCTCGTCGTGCCGCTCAACGAGGGGATCCTCTACCCGGTCGACGACGCGTCGATCCATCCGCCCCATCCCCTGCGCGGCTACTCGGGACATGGCCTGTCCATGCCCTTCTACGGCGTGACCGGCGACAAGGGCGGGCTGCTCGCGCTGATCGAGACGCCCGACGACATGCTGCTGACGAACGTCCGCGACAAGGACAAGCTCCTGTCGCCCCTGGTCCAGTGGCAGCCGTCGCGAGAGACGATGCGGTATCCGCGGAAGATCACGTACGTCCTGCTCGACCGAGGCGGGTACGTCGCCCAGGCGAAGGAGTACCGCAAGCGCGTCGTGGCGGCCGGGCGGTTCGTTTCGATGCGGCAGAAGCTCAAGGCGAACCCCAACGTGGACCTGCTGATCGGATCGCCCGACGTGTGGGCCGCGGGCCTCGACCAGGCGAAGTTCGCCCGGGAGTTGAAGGCCGCCGGCGTGGTGCGGGCGCTGTTCAGCCTGCACGTCAAGCCCGGGCAGACCCCCGACCTGTCCGCAACCGTCCAGGCCGTCAACGCGCTGGGGTACCTCTGTACGCGGTACGATTCGTACCGGACGGCCTGGAAGAGAGGCGAGCCGCCGTTTGCGGCGCGCCCGATCGACAGCATGGACCGCATCGCCAAGCATCCCGGCGGCCGCGTCCGCCAGGGGTGGATGATCAAGACGAAGAACGGGAACTTCCCGGGCTACGAGATCTGTTCGATCGAGCAGGTCGCCGAGGCCGCCCGCGTCGTCGCCGCCGACGTCGCGGCCACGCCCTATCGCGGGCGATTCATGGACACCACGACGGCGTCGGCGCTGATGGAGTGCTACGACCCGACGCACCCGCTGTCGCGGAGCGAAGACAAGGAGCAGAAGATCCGCCTGCTGGAGATCGTCTCGAAGGACAACCGCCTCGTCGCGGGCACGGAGACGGGGCAGGACTGGGCCGCCCCGGCGGTGCACTACTTCGAGGGCATGATGAGCCTGACCGGGTACCGCGTGCCCGACTCCGGGCGGAACATGTATGCCTACCACGCCCCCACCGACGATCTCCTGAAGTACCAGGTCGGCCCTCGCTATCGCATCCCGCTGTGGGAACTCGTCTACCACGATTCCGTCGTGGCCTACTGGTACTGGGGCGACGGGTCGAACAAGCAACCGGAATTGTGGGACGTTCGCGACCTGTGGAACATCCTCTACGCCACCCCCCCGCTGTGGATGATCACGCGCGACAACTGGACCCGAGGGCGCAACCGCTTCGTCCGCAGCTATCGGGACGTCTGCCCGGTCGTCCGGAAAGCGGGATACCGCGAAATGCTCGACCATCGCTACCTCACTCCGGACCGCACCGTCCAGCAGACGACGTTCACGGGGGGGCTCACCATCACGGTCAACTTCGGCAGGAAGCCGCACACGTTGAGCAGCGGCAAGACGGTGGGGGCGATGGGATTTC
>CAZEJA010000375.1:0-3460 GCA_964512215.1 uncultured Planctomycetaceae bacterium | reverse complement strand
CGCCAACGCGGTGAACCTCTGCACGCGGCAGGTGGGGGTCTACATCGGGGATCCGAAGGGTGGGACGATTGCGGCCGCCATCCCAGCCGTCATCGGGCGGCGCGTGCAACTGATTGTGCCCGTCGGCCTGGAGAAGCGCGTCACGGCGGATATCCACGATCTGGCCTTGAAACTGAACGCTCCCGGCGCGTCCGGCCCGCGGATGATGCCCATGCCCGGGGAGGTCTTCACGGAACTCGACGCCGTCGAGTTGCTGACCGGCGCGACGGCCAAGCTGCTGGCCGGCGGAGGCGTACACGGTGCTGAAGGCGCCGTCTGGATCGGCGCTTTCGGGCAGGACGATCCGGTTGACGCGGCGGCGGACCTGATCGCGTCGATTGCGGGCGAGCCGCCCTGCGACGCCTAGTTTCTGTCTGAAGGTTCGATGGGCAAGGCCGCAGCGCGCCGCTTGCGGCTTGGCAGGGAACCCTCGCGGGTCGCAAGAGCCCCCGCAGCCCGAAAACCCAATCTCAATCGGAAAGATGCTTGAATGGTTGCGCACCGCCCAGCTAGAATCGGGTCAGGAGGGGCGGCTCACGAGATTCACGTCAGCCCGGGCTGGCACTGGGCAATCCGGAGAGGACGCTGGTGTTGAAGAAAGACCTTACATCCAGGGAGGTGGCGTCGCTGACGGACGTCAGGGAACTGATGGACCAGGAATGGTCTCCCTGCCGCTACCACTGCCCCGTCCACGCCGACGTGCGGACGTACATCGAGCACGCCGCCGAGGGCCGCTGGCAGGACGCCATCGACGTCATCCGAGAAAACCTGCCCTTCGCGGTCGTCTGCGGGCGCATCTGCCACCATCCGTGCGAGACGAACTGTCGTCGCCAGGACGTGGACGCCCCTGTCGCGATCCGCGAGGTCAAGCGGTTCGTCGCGGAATCGCAGGGCGCCGAGGGCTCGACGGTTCACAAGGCCGCCTCGCAGGACAAGGCGAAGGTGGCGGTCGTCGGCGGCGGACCGGCCGGCATGGCCGCGGCGCTGGACCTGGCGAAGTTGGGCTATCGCCCGACCGTATTCGAGAAATTCCCCGTCGCCGGCGGCATCCCCGCCACGGCGATTCCGAAGTATCGCCTGCCCCGCGACGTGCTCCAGATCGACATCGACTGGATCTGCGCTCACGGCGTGGAACTGGTCACGGGCGCGGAAATCGGCAAGGACAGGACGCTGGCCGACCTGAAGGGCGACGGGTTCGAGGCCGTCCTGATCGCGACGGGCCTTGCCCTCAGCCGCACACTGCCGCTTCCCGGCGGCGACCACCAGCGCGTCTACCCCGTGCTGGAGTTCCTGACCGAGTTGGCCTTCGACGGCCAGCCCGAAATCGGCGACGACGTCCTGATCATCGGCGGCGGGAACGTCGCGGTGGACGCAGCCCGCTCGGTCGTCCGCATGGGCGCCAAACGCGTTCGCGCGATGTGCCTGGAGAACGCCGAAGAGATGCCTGCGTGGGACTGGGAGCGCGACGAGGCGGGCGAAGAGGGCGTCGAGTTCATCCACCGGCGGGGCCCCGTCGAAGTGCTGATTGCGGATGGAAACATCACGGGCCTGACCGCCCGGAGGGTTACGCGCGTCTTCGACGACGAGGGGCGGTTCGCCCCCGAGTACGACGACGGCGACGTGATCTCGTTGGAGTGCGACACCGTGGTGATGGCCATCGGGCAGATGCCCGACCACGGATACGCCGAGGGCAGTGACCTGGAAGTCGGCGAGCGGGGACGGCTGACCTTCGACCCGGCTACGCAACAGACGAACCTGCCGGACGTGTTTGCGTGCGGCGAGATCGTCACGCCGCCGGGCTCGGTGGTGGAAGCATGCGCCAGCGGACAGCGAGCGGCCAAGGCGATCGACCTGCACCTGCGGGGCGAGGTGATCGTTCTGGACGACGCGATGCCGCCGGCCATCGACGTCATCGAATCCGCGACGGCGGAGAAGGTCCGGAAGGTCGAGCGGACACCGGTGTCCGTCGAGCCTCCGGAGCAGCGCCGTGCGTCGCTGTCGGAGATCGATCACAACTTCGACCCGATGCATGCCACCGTCGAGGCGCGGCGGTGCATGGGCTGCGGCGGCGGGGCGGAGGTGCTGGTCGACAAGTGCGCCGCCTGCCTGACGTGCCTGCGCGTCTGCCCGTTCGACATCCCGAAGGTCACGGACGTCGCCCGCATCGAGTCGGTGCTCTGTCAAGCATGCGGCATCTGCATCGCGGAGTGCCCGGCCAACGCGATCATCTTCCGCAGCCGCGACGTGAAGCTGTACGCGCAACAGGCCGCGGCGGCGCTGGCGGGGCTGAACGGTGCTCCGCCGAAGGTCGTCGCGTTCATCTGCGGGCACCAGGCGTCGGCGGCCGAATGGTCCGGGCAGGGCGACGGGGTGGACGGCGTGGCGGAAGTCTACGTGCCCAGCCTGAGCGGGCTGGCCGCGACGGATCTGCTGGCCGCGTTTGAGAGCGGCGCCGACGGCGTGATTCTCGTCGCGTGCAGCGACGACGCGGAGCGGTACCCGACCGCGACGAAACGGATGGCCAAGCGCGTCGAGCAGGCGCGAGAACTGCTGAAAGAGATCGGCGAGTCGGGCGCGGCAGTGCAGTGGTGCGAGCCCGCCCCGTGGTCCGGTCCCGCCGTTCGGGATGCCATTGCGGAGGCGGTCGCGAACATGACGGCCGCTGAGGAGAACAGCTAGATGATCGTTGGCGAGAGAAAACCGATTGACGAGATCCTGGAGATGCTCGCGCCGCACAAGAAGGTGCTGGTGCTGGCCTGCGGCGGGTGCGTGACCGTCTGCCTGACGGGCGGCGAGAAGCAAGCCGACCTGCTCGCCTCGCAGTTGCGGCTGGCCTCCGGGAAGAAGGACCTGGGACTGACCGTGGACGTCGACTGCATCACGCGCCAGTGCGACCGCGAGTTCATCGACAATCTCACGAAGGCCCCGGGCGACTACGACGCGGTGCTGACGATCGCCTGCGGCGTGGGCGTGGGGTTCATGAGCGAGCAGTTCCCGGACGTGCCCTTCCTGCCCGGACTGAACACGACGTTCTACGGCGCGAGCGTCGCCGACGGCATCTGGCAGGAGTACTGTCACGGCTGCGGCGACTGCGTGCTGGCCTGGACCGGCGGCATCTGCCCGATCGCCCGCTGCAGCAAAAGCCTCATCAACGGCGCCTGCGGCGGCACGGACAAGGGCATGTGCGAGGTCAGCAACGAGATGGACTGTGCGTGGTTCCTGATCTACGAGCGGCTGACAGAGGCGGGGCGACTCGACGAACTCCGCACACTGCGAAGCCCCAAGGATTGGCGGACGGATCGCGGCGCGGGCGTGCGGCGGTTGGTTCTGCGGGAGATGGTCGAAGAGGAGGCCGACGAATGAGCGAGCCCGTCAGCAAACTGCAAGCGGCGCTGGAGTCCGGCGAGTTCATCGTGACCGG
>CAZEJA010000374.1:0-3472 GCA_964512215.1 uncultured Planctomycetaceae bacterium | reverse complement strand
GACCTGCTCGTTGAGCGCCGCGGTTGCGATGGTCGGGAAGTGGGGGGCTTCCTTCTGGGAGACCACGGGCCGGGACAGTTCGTACGGCGGGCGGCTGTACCGGAACGCCAGCGACGCCGCCTTGCGGTGGGGGGCGTAGGGCAGATCGGTGGCGCTGCTCGGGTCGGCGGGGTCGAGCCCCTGGATGACGGGCTCGACGATAGCGAGCGTTTCCGCCTTGGCGACGGCGATGTGCCCGGACTGGTCGCTGAGCTTGCCCGCCGCGAGGATCGGCTCGACGGGTACGGTGACGGCCTGCCCGACCTGGGCGGCCTGGAACGCCCGACGCGCCGAGACGCGCACGTCGTACCGTCCGATCACGGGCGACTGGAGGACGACCTTGTAGTACGCCCAGTCAATCGGCTTGACGGCTGGGCCCGGGGCGGCCGGCTGCGTCGTGGGGGGCTTCCCTTTCTCGATCTGGTCGGCGGGCAGCTTGTCGATGCGGGGCTTTTCCTTGATGTCGACCCCGGTGATCTGCACGCCGGCATCCGCGAGGGAAGCGGGCATCTTGAGGTAGAACGTGTCGACGGGGGCGTAGAGGACGTTGTACTGGATGCGGGCTTCCTGCTCGACCGAGCCGGCCTGGATGTTCACGAGGCGGTGGACGACGGCGGAGACCTGCGCGGGGCGGACGGCGATGCGGAACTCCGCCCCGGCCGGGCGGGCGCGGTCGACGGCGCGGAACTCGAACGCCATCGCGGTGGCCAGCCCGCCGATGCCCGGCCCGCCCTGCCGGCGGGACAGGGGCAGGGACTGGAGCTGGTTCAGCTCGGCCACTTCCGCGCGGAGGCGTCCGGCGAGGTAGAGCACGAGCTGCCCGCTGTACAACTGCACGTCGGTCGCGTCGGCGAGGGGCAGATCGAAGTTCACGTCGGCATCCGGCGCGGTCCGCGGGGCGCGGGCGACGAGGTCGATGCGGACGTTGCCCGCGACCTCCTTCTTCAGCAGCAGGTGGAGCTTCCGCGTCGCACCGCTGCCCTTGAGTTGGTGGTCGTCGACGAGATTCGCGGGGCCCACCGAGACGATCTCCCAGGGCTCGGGCAGATTTGTCTCCAGGCGGAAGACGCCGACGCGTTCGATGGTGTAGTGAAGCTGGCCGCTCAGTTCGAGGCGATCATCCGCCACGCCGAGGGCCCAGAGGTGCCTCGCGGTGATGCGCGGCGAGACCGTGCCGATGGCGAGCTTGCCGCTGTAGTCGGCGGAGATGAACCGGTGGGCGGTGACGCCCGGGCTGGACCGAAGCTGCTTGGGGAGTCGCCCGGTGTCGACCCGGGCGAGTTCGCCGGGCTCCTGGACCTCCACGGAGCGTCGCGGCGAGTGCGTGATCGCGATCAGCCCGGTGCGGCGGAGCACCTGTTGCGTGATGATGGGCACGATCGGGATCGTCGCGTCGGCGTCCTTGAGGAACCGCTCCATCTTCACCGACAGGGCGTAGCGGTCCTTGACGGGCGAGAAGAGCTTCACCTGCAGCGCGGGGGGCGCCGCGACACGCGTGGGCGAGACGATGTCCCACTTACTGATGTTGTCGCCCGTCACCGAGACCACGCGGAAGTCGGGGGGCAGTTGGACGGTGAAGGAGTCCACGCCGCGGCGGCGGATGTCATAGGTGAACCGGACCTCGTGGGTGATGAGCGCTTCGGCGACGTTGATGTGCTGGAACTGGTCGGAGATGACCACGGGGGCGAGTTCCGCGGCGGCCTGTGTCTTGGGCTTCCAACTGAGGCGGACGGACGCCGCCGAGCCGAGGAACGTCTGCAGGCGCGTCGCCTTCGTGCCGTCAACCGTCTCCTGTGAGGTCGTCGCCGCCAGCATCGGCGCGACGTCGACCTTCATGTTCTCCTCGGGGATCAGCAGGTCCAGCTTGCTGATGGCCGCCGAGGGGATGCGGAAGCTGAGGATATTCAGCCCGGGCTTGGTCTCAAGCTGGCGGACGAAGTCCAGCTTCAGCACGCGCCGTCCCTTGCCCCTGGTCACGAGCAGGTACCGCCCCTTGACGACGCGCAGCAGCAGAGGCGTCTTGTCGTTCGGTTCGGCGAAGGCGGCCTTGGCGATGGCGACCTCGCCCAGCCCGACAGGCACCTCAACCCACCCGTCGGCGAGGATGTCCACGGTCAGCTCGAGCTGGATCTGCGCCAGTTCCTTGCCGACCGTGCCCGCGAACTGGGCCTTGCTGATCAGGTACGGCGCAGGCGCCCGGGTGACGCCGGCCGGGGCGCCCTTGGCCGCCTGCCAGAGACGCTGGAATTCCTTGTAGGGCAGGAAGACGCCCTGCGTCTCGCTCTCGAAGACGCCTTTGAGCTTTTCGTAGGGGACGTAGACCTTGTCCGGCTGCCTGGGCTTGGGCGCTTCCTGGGCGACGAGCGGGGCGCACAGCAGGCAGCTTACCATCAGGGACATCGCGAGGGCTTGGCGTAGACGGGTTGCGTTCATCATGGTTCTCCGCGAAGAAGACTCGAAAGGCGCAGCATCCGTAGATATATGTTAGGACGCCCTGCGAAACCCTCTGGTTCCCCTGAAAACGTTTTTTCAGGGAGATCGGCTAGGGTCGGGCAAGGGGTCCGGGCGGTTGACTGCAGAGCTGGACGAGGGCCTCCCGGACCGTCGCGATCTGCTGCGGGGTGACGGTCAGGTAGCGGTGGGGCCCGTCCTTCTCCGGTGCGAAGGCGGCGTAGTTGTCCCTCTCCACCCGGACGCGCCCGGGTCCGGACAGCCCGAAGTAGTCCCGGCCCGGCCGGACCGCGTACAGGACGCTCGTCAGGTCGAATGTGGGGCGGTCGTAGGGCATCTTCCCCCACAGTTCGTAGGCCTCGCGGACCGGGTGGTGTCTGACCCATCGGTAGTCGCGCTCGATGCTGACGCCGGGATATCGGATTGCGTTACCGATCTCCCAGCCGCTCAGGACGATCGGCGTCGGCCAGTCCGCCAGCAGCTTCCGCGAGGCGCCGACGTCCTTCTTGATGTTGTACTCGGCGAACCGCTCGTCACGTCCCTTCTTATTGAACTTGCCCGCCATCATCGACAGCAGGCGGACCTTCTTCCTGACGAGCGCCACGCCGCCCAGCGGCGAGTGCCTGTCGCCCCTGCTGTCCAGCAGGCGGGCCAGGTTCGTTGAGAAACCCACCTGGAGGACGACAACCTCGCCGTCGGGGGCGGATGCGAGCGTCGTGCGGAGCACCTCGGTCGCTTCGGGCGCGTCGGCGCCGCTGAGCAGACTGTGAGGATATCGGAACTTCCCGGCGTCCTTCCGGGTCGCGACCTGCCTGTTATAGCGCCCATCCTCCGGCGTGACGCCCCTGCGGACGACGCCGATGGGGATGTCGCCCCGCCCGTAGAAGGTGTTGACGCAGTCGACGTAGGGGGCAGCGAACGGGTTGTCCTTGGTCACCGTCACGGCCAGCAGCTTGCATTCGCCGCGGTCCTGGAGGGCGTG
>CAZEJA010000373.1:0-3493 GCA_964512215.1 uncultured Planctomycetaceae bacterium | reverse complement strand
CCTACGGGTCGAACTTGAAGATCGACCCGTAGGTCTCTTCGTGATGCTTCCGGACGGCCATGCCTCGCTTGGGCTTCTTCTTCGCGCCTTCGGGGACGTACATCTCCGCGCCGTAGACGTTCGTCTCGAAGGCCGGCACGGAGTAGACGCCCCAGTGCGTGTAGATGCCGAACTTGGCGTCCATGACCCATTCGGGAACCGGGGCCGACGTGAGCGACTCCCACGTGGGCTCGTAGTCCCGTGTGGCCAGGCAGCCCTGCATCGCGAACACCGCCAGCAGGCCGATCACCACGATGATCTGCAGGTTCATGTGCGTGTCCTTTCTCTCACTTCGTTCGCTTCGCGTAGACGTAGTACGCTCCGCGCGTCTCGCCCTTCTCGTCGGTGAACCACGTCTGCAGGCGCATCTTACCCGCCTTTAGACGTACCTGAAACACGGCGGCCTTGTCCTTGCTCCGGACCGGCTTCGTCTCGTCGAAATCTGCAACCTTCAGTCGCGCCTGGGCAACCGGGATCGCCTTACCGGGAAGCAGGTCGTCCACGAACGGCACGCCCGTGCGGCCCGGCAGGGAAGAGCGGATCGGGGCGTCTACCTCCACGGGCCAGCGCCGCAGCGCGAACTCGTACGCCCCATCCCGCTCAATCTTGATCGCCCAATAGCCATTGTCCTGCACGGCCGGGCGGACATGCCGCTGGCTGTAGATGCCTTTCTCCCCGTGCCAACTGTGGGCCGTCAGGACGGTGGGGTTCTGATGATCCGACCCGATGAGCGTCTCGCTGACTTCGTCGAAACGCCGCGAGATGTCGTCCCACCACCGGTCATAGGCCTTCAGCAGCTCTGCGACTGTCTCTGGATGCCTGTCCGCGACATCCGTCTTCTGTCCGGGGTCGGCCTGGATGTCGAACAGCTCCCGGCGCCCGGGTCCCCACTGTTTCGTCTCCACGAGGCGCCAGCGGTCGGTCATGACGGCGAAGTCCTTGCGCTTGACCGGCGTGTCGACCTGCTGGTTGTGCACGACCAGCGTCCGCTGCGGCCAGCCGCCCGTCTTGCCCCGAAGCAGGGGGGCGACGCTGGCTCCGTCGAAGCTCACGCCCTTGGGCGCGGTCAGTCCGCACAGGTCGATCAGCGTGGGCAGGATGTCCAGGTGGGCGGTAATGGGTTGAACGTCCCGCCCGCCGTCGATCTTCCCGTCCGGCCAGCGGATGAAACACGCGTTGCGGTGCCCGCCCTCGTACGCCCAGCATTTCTTGCCCCGCATCCCCGCGTTGAAGCCATTGCGCGGGAAGCCCTCGCGGTCCAGCCCGACCCCGGCGGCCGTGCCGTTGTCGCCCATGAAGATCAGAATCGTGTTCTCTTCGAGCCCGAGCTTCTGCAGGCGCTTGCGAAGCTTGCCCAGGTTCTCGTCAATGTTGGCGATCATCCCGTAGAACTTGGCGCGCTGGGCAGGGATGCCCGCCTGCTCGTATGGCTTGCTGTAGCGGTCGTGCACCTGGAACGGCCCGTGCGGGGCGTTCGTGGTCAGGTAGCAGAAGAACGGCTTGTTCCGGTCGGCCTCGATGAACTTGATCGCTTCGTCGAACCACACGTCCGTGCAGTAGCGGCTGAACCGCTCCGGCTTGCCGTTTCGCCGATAGACAGCTGTGAAGTAATCGTTGTCCCAGTGGTCGGGAATCTCGCCCACCACACCGCCTCCGAAGGTCAACGCCTCCTGGAACCCGCGATCGTGCGGGCGGTAGGGGTAGGTGTCGCCGAGATGCCATTTGCCGAACAGCCCCGTCCGGTATCCGGACGCCGCGAACACGTCGCTCATCGTGACCTCGTCGCGGCGCAGCATGTAGCGACCTCGCAGCGTGCTCCACACACCCGTCCGCGCGGAGTAACGTCCGGTCATCAGGGCCGCTCGCGTCGGCGAGCACATGGGGTCGACGTGGTAGTCCGCCAGGCGGATGCTCTCGGCGTGGAGGCGGTCCAGGTTCGGCGTCCGGAGGTCCGGATTTCCGTAGCACCCGAGGTCTCCGTAGCCCTGGTCGTCCGTGATCAGCAGGATGACGTTCGGTCTTTTCATCGTCTTGCCCTTCCCGCAGGATACTCCGATCCCCGCCACCCCCGCGCCCAGCGCCAGCTTCAGGAAGCCACGCCGTTTCAGAACCCCGGACTGTCTCGCTTTTCTAGGCATCGCTGTTGCCTCTACTTGCCCTTCAGGATCGTGTTGCGGTCGACCTTGTTCTGTTCCTTGAGAATGCGCTTCCGCCACGCATCCGGCAGGGCGGTTCCCTTCTGGAAGTAGATGTCCGCCTCGTGGCGCAGGTTGTTCCGTTTGAAGTAGGGCCAATCCACGTCGCGACTGAGGTCGCAGTCGAAGCGGGCGAGAATCGACTCGTTCATCGGGCTCCCGCCGTCCGGGTTGATGTGACACAGCCCCCACGTGAAGCCCCGCCCGTCGCCGGTATCGTCGAAGGCGTCGGGCACGAACGCACCCGGCGCGATGGGCGGCACCTGGATGCGCGACATGACGCGGAAATTCTCCCCGTCGGGGGCGTACTGGATCGTGTTCTTCTCCGGTCCGTCCAGGCTGATCAGAGCGGCGACGCCCGACTTCCACGGCCACATGCACGTCTCGTGCCCGGAGTTGATGACGGGGTTCAGCGGCGACTTGACGAACGGGCCCAGCGGGTCGTCCGCCATCGCGACTCCCTGCATGCGGAGGAGGTACTCGCTGCCGCGTTCGATCGGGGCGCCCTTGTAGTAGATCAGGATGCGCCCGTTGTGGACGATCGGGTCGGGGTCGTTGATCTTGATGTTATCCCACGAGCCGGGCGGGCCGGGTAGTACGACGGGTTCGTCGTGGTGCGTCCAGGGCCCGCCGGGCGAATCGGCGACCGCAACGCGAACGGGGCAGTGCACGGTGCCCCCGACGGCTGGGCTGTAGGCCTGGAAGTAGAGGTAGTACTTGCCCTTCCAGACCAGGATGCCCGGCGTGCAGATCGAGCGGAAACCGATCTCCGGCTGCGGCGGGCGCTTCACGGCGAGGCCCTTTTCCTCCCACGTCAGTCCGTCCTTGCTGGTCGCGCAGGCGATGTCGGCCAGGTCCCAGTCCGTGCCCGGCTTGGTGTCGGTGGCGTTCTTGACACCTACCGGTGGGCCATCCGTCTGGCGGCGGGTGTACCAGACGTAGTAGGTGTCCTTGACACGAATGACCTTCGTCGGGTCGCGCCGCGAGACGTTCGGCTCGCGCGAGAAACCCTTCAGGCGCGTGTAGCGGAAGTTGCTGAACAGCTCGTTGCCGCGGTCCTCGTGCGGGTTCCACCGGTCCCACATCCGCGCCCAGGCGGCGCTGATCGGGCGGTTCGTGGGCTTGACGAACGGCATCTTCGCTGGGAACGCGCCGGTTGCGGGGGGCTCGCCTTCGGCAGCCGGCTCGGGCGGGTGCCTGCGGGGGCCCTTGCCGATCTTCGCACGCTGGGCGTCGAACTGCTTGAGCATCCGCGCCGG
>CAZEJA010000372.1:0-3521 GCA_964512215.1 uncultured Planctomycetaceae bacterium | reverse complement strand
GCACAGGTCGATCAGTTCGCCGAGGGGCAGCTGTCCGGCCCGCTGGGGCGTGAACGGTCCGCCGCCGAGCAGGGCGATGTTGTTGTCGACCATCTTCCCGCCGACGACGGCAGCGACGGTGATGCCCCCGCCGAGGTGGGCGACGATCAGATTCATGTCCTCGAGGGGGCGCCCGATGCCCTCGGCCGCCTTCCGCGCCGCGGCCCGGACGCTCAGGGCGTGCGACGTGCTCCGCCGCGCGATCGGGGCGTATCCTGAGGTCTCTGCCTCGGGCGCGAACTCATCGACCACGACGGGGTCAACCACGTAGGCCGCCGCGTCGAGCTTCTCGGCCAGGGCGGCGGCGACGGGAATGCCCAGGTTGCTCGCGTGGGGTTTCTCGGGTCGGCCGATCGCGGCGATGAGCGATTCGTCGACGACGACTTTCCCGTCGGTGCGTTCGGCCAGCACGTACGTCCCGGCCGCCAGCTTCGCAGCCGGGCGAGGCAGGAAGCCGCCCCGGGCGGCGATGGCGTCCACCTTGCCGCCGCACTCGTCGAGCTGCGCCAAGGCCAGTTCGGTCAACTTCGCCGCGGCGTCGTCCGCCTGCGGGTCGCAGGGCACTTCCGTCGCGTGGACGCAGATGTCGCTCTCGAAGAGGGCGACCTTCATCGACGTCGAGCCCGGATTGACCGCCAGCACGCGGACGCCCTGCTGCGTTTCGGCGGGGGCAGCCGCCGGCGCGGGCGCCGGCTCGTGGACCATCCGCTGTGCATACACGCTGCACAGGGCGATCGACACGAGGCGCGTCTCGAGCGTGTCGGCGCGGGAGAGGATGATGTACGGGACGGGGAAGCCCACGGTGACACTGGCCAGCGACGCCAGCCCGTATTTGTTCATGGCTGCGATCGTCTTGTAGAGCACGTTGGCGGTGTCGATGCCGGGGCAGACCAGCACGTCCGCCTGCCCGGCGACCTCGGTGACCGCGCCCGCGTCGGGCATGCCCTTAATGGCGACCGACTCCAGGGAAGTCGCCAGGTCGAACGACAGCGGCCCGTAGACGGTCGCGTCGGGCCAGTCGCGAGCCGCCAGCTCCGCCCCCATCCGCGTCGAGGCCAGCGAGGCGATCTGCTTCTCGTTGGCCGACAGAATCGCCACCCGCGGGCGGTCGATGCCCATGACCTTGCGGGCGACGTCGACGGCGTTCTCGACCAGGTGGACCATCCGCCCGAAGTTGCAGACGGTCGTGACGCCCGCGTCGGTCATCGCGATGGGGCGCCCCTCGCCGATCGGGGCGGCGTCGAAGACCGTGACGAGGCTGACCGTCGCCCGCTCGGCCAGCGGCAGCATGCGGCGGTTGATGATCGGCGTGGAAATGCTGCCCTTCAGGACGATGTCCACCTCGCCCGAGCGGACCCGCTCGACCGTGGCGGCGGCGACGGCTTCGTCCCCGTCGGCGGCGACGATATCCCCGGCGTCGATGTCGATGCCCACTTCCTCGACCGCCCGGGCGATGCCATCCGCCTGCCCGACCAGGAGGATGCGGTCCAGAATGCCGTGATCGCGCGCCGATTCGACCAGGCGCAGGTCCTCGACGCGGTGCCCGCCGGCGACGATCACCGTCGACGCGGTCAGCCGCCCGGCGATTTCGACCAGGTCGGCTACCGTCTCCAGGCGCTCCACGTCGCCGATGTTGCCTTGGGTGTCCTTGGAGGACATGCGATGGTCCGTCCCTTTCTGCACTGCAGCCTGCGCAATACCCGTCGAAGCCTCCGGGCCGGACAGGACAGCGGAATGACCCGGAAATCCCATTGTCTACAGAACCGCCCCCGCACGCAAGGGCGATCCCGTGGCGGAGGAGGGAGGCCCGATGGGGTCGCCATTCGCTGCTCCGCACAAAGTTTGTCGCATCGAACTTTGTTGTTGCACGCCAACAAGGACTTCGAGTACGCTATGGGGAGCACGGTGAGGCGCCGGTCGGTCCGGCGCCACTGTGAATGGAGAGGCATTCGGCATGTCCACGACGCCGGATCGCGAGTCGTCCGAGCAGAACGTTCAGTGGCTGGGGCGGCTCAAGAAGGGCACGAAGGCGACCGTCGTCCGCCTCGCGGGCGGGCGGGCGCTGCAGAACCGCCTTGTCAGCATGGGCCTGACCGTGGGCAGCGACGTGGAAGTGGTTCGCAGCGGTCGGGCCTCCGGCGGACCGACGCTCGTGGCCGCCGGGGGGACGCGCCTGGCGATCGGGCGCGGCATGGCCGACAAGATCGAAGTCACCGTCCGAGAGGGCTAGACGTCCGCCGCAGTCTCTTCCCGCGGCGCACCCGACCAGAACGAAACAGGCACCGGCATGTCTCGCGATTCGACCCCCAATCCGCCCGCACCCGCGTCGCCCGAGTCGCCCGACCGGGGCGGGACGCTGAACGTCGCGCTGGCGGGGCAGCCCAACGCGGGCAAGACCACGATCTTCAACGACATCACCGGCGCCCGCCAGCACGTGGGCAACTATCCGGGCGTGACCGTCGAGAAGAAGGAGGGCACGGGGCAGTGCGACGGGCGGCGACTGCACGTGATCGACCTGCCGGGCACCTACAGCCTCACCGCGCACACCGCCGAGGAAATCGTCGCCCGCAACGTGATCATGGACGATGCCCCCGACGTGGTCGTGGACATCGTCGACGCGTCGAACCTCGAGCGGAACCTGTACCTCGCGACGCAACTGCTCGAACTCGGCGTGCCGCTTGTGCTGGCGTTCAACATGTCCGACGTCGCCAAGGCGCACGGCTCGCAGATCGACGTCGAGATGCTCTCCGATCTGCTGGGCGTGCCGATCGTCGAGACGGTGGGGCACAAGGGCACGGGCGTCGACCGCCTGCTGCGCGAGGCTGTTCACGCAGCCGACGACCCCGACGCCGCCGTCGCCCGCCAGCGCCGCTGCCACTACGGCACGGAGATCGAGCCCCACGTCGAGCAGTTGACCCGGCGGATCACCGACGCGTGCGGCAGCGACGAGCACGCCCGCTGGCTGGCCGTCAAACTGCTGGAGGACGACCCCGAGACGGTCAAGCGCCTGCGGCGCCTCTGCCCGGAGGAGGCGGACGACCTCCGCGCTGAGGCCCGGCGTCTCGGCAAGCACCTCCGGCAGGTCTTCGGCGCCCCCACCGAGATCATCCTCGCCGAACGGCGGTACGGGTTCATCTCCGGCGCCTGCAGCGAAGCGGTCCGCCGCAGCGTCGAAAGCCGCCACGCCCTCAGCGACCGGATCGACGCCGTCCTGACCAGCCGCTGGATGGGGCTGCCGATCTTCGCGGCCCTCATGTACGTCGTGTTCTACCTCGTCTTCACGCTCGGCGAGCCGCCCATGGGGTGGATCGAGGCGGGATTCAGCCTGGCCGGCGAGCAGATCTCCATGCTCTGGCCCCGCGGAAGCGACAGCATCCTCCGGTCGCTGCTGGTCGACGGCGTCATCGGCGGCGTCGGAGGCGTGATCGTCTTCCTGCCGAACATCCTGCTGCTGTTCCTGGCGATCGCGTTCCTGGAAGACA
>CAZEJA010000371.1:601-3525 GCA_964512215.1 uncultured Planctomycetaceae bacterium | reverse complement strand
GAGGGGCGTACAACATGCCGTTGGCGGGAATAATGCCGTACTGACACGTGCCGCGAACCCAACTGTTGTTGCCGACCCAGCCCTTGCGAAGGTCGATCACCTCGATCCCGTCTTTGCACGTAAAGATGAAGTTCGTGGACGCCTTGTTCCGGTAGCACCGGTCGTGCACCATGCCGACGGGCTTGGGCTGGACGGAGAACGTCTTGCGGACCTCGCCCGTCCTGAGGTCGTAGCCCTGCGCAAAGCCCTTCCCCAGCCAGACGGTATCGCCCACGGCGAACACGTCGACCGGGGCATTGTAGCCCTCGGCGCACGGGGCGGACCACAGCCTGCGACCATCCGCTGTCGCATAGGCGATCAGTTCGCAGGCTCCCTTCCTGCTGACCGATTTGAACCCGAAGCAGGTGACTCCCCACATGGGATCCGTGAACGCGGGCTTGCCTGTCTTGTCGCTGATCTTGCGGTCAGCGCAAAGCACGACATCCTCGGTGACCACCACCGTCGAAGTCGACCAGCCGTATCGAGCCGAGGGTGTCGGTCGCTTGGTCAGCCACTTCCTTGCTCCCGTCCGCGCATCCACGCACGCGATGCCGCTGACATCCTGATAGAACACTTTGTCCCCCAGGGCCGCCACGCTCAGGGGCAGGATGAACTCGCTTCCCCTGGCATTCTTCCGCCACAGTTCCCGCCCGGACTCGACGTCCAGGGCAATCAGGAAGCGGGTGGCGGTCGGTTCGGGTTCGCCCCGCAACGAAAGTCCCGCGCCGGACCGCTTGACCTCGGACGTGCCGACCATCAGATACAGTACGCCGTCGTGACAGACGATCTCCTCGGTCCGCTCCGTGCCCTTGTAGGTGTGCACGACCTCACCCGTCGCCGCATCCAGCCGCGTTACGGGAGCAGCCAGACCGAGCGTCACAAACACGTCGCCCCCGACCGCCACCAGGCGCCGCGGCAGATGCGTAGGCCCGGCGCGGAAATGACGCAGGTGGTCATTCCACAGCGAGATGGGCTTCTCCCAGAGCTTCACCCCGTTGAACGCGTTGCGGGCGACGAGCTTCCACTCGGGCGGGTACCACAGGGAGATGTGCGGCGCGTCGTCGAGGATGGAAAACAGCCTGCCGCCGGATGTGACCATCGCGCTGAGGCTCGCGAGTTCCTCGTGAGTCCGTCCCCATCGCGGCGGCGCAGTCCAGCGGAGACTGCGCGGCGGACCCACGACCGTGTCGTCCGCGACCGCGTTGTTCTGCGGCCCATGAAGATAGTGCGTCCACTCGTCGATGTTGCCCGGGCGGGGTTTGACGGTCCTCTTCCCGCCCACGTACGCCACACCTTGCGGCGCCAGCACGCGCAGAACCTCGGCCATCGGGATCTTTCCCAGGTCGTCCGCGACGACCAGATTCACCAGGTTGTCCGCATACGGCAGGCGGGCGCCCGTGCATGCGTTCACGGACACCGTGCCGTACACGCCGAGCGACCGGATGTGGGCGCGGGCCTTGTTTACGTTGGCGGCATCGGAATCCAGCCCCTGGACGAGATAGCTCTCGTTCGCCCTCAGGGCGGCCGTCAGCTTGCCGTCTCCACATCCGACGTGAACGACAAGCCCGCCCTTCACGCCCGTGGCGTCCAGAATCTCCTGCGCCTGTTGCTCCGGAGCCGCCGCCGCGGCAGAGCAGGCCAGCACCAGAGCCACACAACTGTGTCTCATCGCAATCATGTCAGTCCTCTCGGGGGGACGATCCTACTTGCTCTCGCCGGTCAGGCACATCAGGCTGCCGTCTTCCATCGCGACGAACAGCCGCCCCCCTGCGGCGATCATGCCGTCGAACACCGGCGGCGTGTCCAGCGAGACGTCCGTCAGCTTCTTGCCTTCCTTCGCGCACACGGCCACGAGGCGAGCGCCCTTGCGGCCTTCGAACGACGCATACGGGTCCTTCTCGTCGAACTCATCCGGCGGACCCGCGGCGAAGAGCGTGTCGCCCGCCTTGACCATCGCACGGACCCGCACCGGCAGCCAGGTCATCCACAGCGGCGGTTCGGCCCGCGTGTACCCGATGCCCTTGTCCTGCCCGAAGGCCTTGCTGTCCAGCTTTCGTGTGCTGTCCCGCCGGAAGTAGTCCGACATGGGCAACCACCGGACGGGCGCACGCGATCCGGCCTCGCCGACGATCTGCGGCTCGTTGTCGTTGCGGTCCGCGAACAGCAGATACCCCTCCTTGCCGGGGAAGAACATCGGGCTGTGACAGTTGCGGTAGTAGAACACCCGCAGGCCGTACGTGTTCTTCTCGTCCACCACCAGCAGTTGCCCGCTCTTGGGGGCCTGGTTGCCGAGTTGGAAGCCCGGCCAGCGCTTCGAGTACATCCAGTACGTCCGGTTATACCAGGACCCGTCGAGCAGGCCGGTCGTCGAGTACACGTGCATGCCCACGTCGGACTCGCCCTTGCTCGACAGGGCCTTGACCTTCTTCTCCTGCAGCGTCGGCGTGAGGCGTTTCTGACGCATGTAGATCGCGTCGCCTTCGCTGACGAGCACGTCGGAGTTCGCGCCGCGGACGTAGAACGCCACGTCACGCGCGACGCCTCCCTCGCCCGGGAACGGGCCCGAGAGTGTGTTCTTGTGGATGATCTTCCCCGTCGCGGGGTCGAGCCCGTAGAAGCGGATGCCGCCGTCGAGATAGGTCGACCGCCCGGCGCCGACGTAGGCGATACCGTCCCGCACCAGGACGCTGCCGTGGACCGGCCAGGCGGATTCGATCTGCCCGAAGCAGGCGATCCGGCGGTCCTGCGGGGCGGCCAGGAAACGCCAGACCATCGCGCCGTCGTCGGCGCGGAGGCAGGTGACGTATCCGTCGGCGCTGCCGAACAGGACGAGGCCCTTGTGCACGGTCGGGGGCGAGTCGACTCGCCCGCCGGCGATGAACGTC
>CAZEJA010000371.1:0-591 GCA_964512215.1 uncultured Planctomycetaceae bacterium | reverse complement strand
GCCCGGGCGGCGCGCCGCCCCCGGCCGCGGCCCGGGGGCGGGGGGGGGGGCGCGCCGCCCCCCCCGCCGGCGATGAACGTCCAGACGGTCTTGCCCGTCTTGGCGTCGAGCGCGTGGATCGTGTGCGTGTCCTTCGACGCGGCGTAGACGCGACCGCCCACCGCGACCGGCGCCGTCAGGCCGGCGCCCAGCTTCACACACCAGGACTTCGTCACGTCCGGCGCGACGGCGGCGGTCGTGGTCCCGTGGCGGGCTGCGTCATGCCGATACGTCGGCCAATCCTCTGGATTGGGGGTTTCGGGTTTCGGATTTCGGATTGCTTCGTCATACGCCGGGCCGCGTTGGAGGCGCTGGTCATCCGCGATCGCCTTGCGGGTTGCCGGGTCTTCGGCGGAGATCGCGGTGAGGCCCAGCACCTTCCCGCCGGGCTGGCAGAAGCACTGGTCGGGCGGCACGTAGAGCAGCCCGTTGGCGGGCACCATGCCCATCTTGCACGCCCCGCGGACGAAGTTGTTCTGCCCGTGATTCTTGCCCTTCACGTCAAGGAACTCCGCACCTTCCATCGAGCCGATGATGTAGCGATCCGTCGCC
>CAZEJA010000370.1:0-3542 GCA_964512215.1 uncultured Planctomycetaceae bacterium | reverse complement strand
ACGATCCCGACGGCCACCATGCGCGGGGCCATGCCCAGCACGTCCAGCATCTCGCTGCGGAATTCCGCATTCCGGATCAGGCGCTCCCGGCTGCGGTCCCCGTCGGGCCAGAAGACGCTGTAGGGCTCCGTCTCGCCCTTCTCGTTCTCCCTGGAGTCCGTGTCGACGATCTTTCCGCGCAGCCGCGTCCCGTCGGCGAGGAAAAAGGTGTCCACCTCACCGAGTCGCGGCTGAACCGTCACCGTGACCCGTTCGCCCTTCCGCTCGACCGTCACGGGCACGGGCGCCCCGGTCAGCGTCTTCTTCGCGGCCTCGATCTCCCAGAAATGGCGGATCTCCTGCTCGCCGATCGCGACCACGTGGTCACCGCCGTGGAAGGGGCTATTCGCCCGGAGCTTCTTCGCCTCCCCAAGAACCGTATCGGCCGCCGGGTCGATGCCGAATCTGAAGATCTTGCTTCCCGCCCCGTATCGGCTCATGCCGCTCTTGACGCCCAGGTCCGTCCGCCCGCGTCGCGTCCGCCCGTCCACGTCACGCTCGAGCGTCACCGTGTAGACGTCGTCGGCGTCGGACAGCGCCGTCACGATCATCAGGCGATTGAACCGCGTTACCTTCTTCCCGAGCAGCTTCATCAGAAGCCCCTCGCCCTCGATGCCCACGATCCGGTCGCCGGGCTGGAGGCCCACATCCAGCGCTTCATCGGGCGCCGCGTCGTCCCATACGATCGTCGCCTCCGCCGCCGGCCAGCCCGTGTCGACGCTGCCGATGACGGGGGCCACGAAGCTGATGCCGACCATCCCCAGCACGACGAACGTCGCCCCCGCGAAGAGTACGTTCATGATCACGCCGGCCGAGATCACCGCGAACCGCGCCCCCACCGACTTGTTGCAGAACGCCCGGGGGTCGGTCTCGCCCTCCTCCAGGGCGGCGACGTCCTCCTGCCCGAGCATCTTCACGTACCCGCCCAGCGGCAGGAGCCGGATGCAGTAGTCCGTCTCGCCCCGGACAAAGCCGATCACGCGCGGACCGAAACCCAGCGCAAATCGCTCGACCTTGATGCCCACCATCTTGGCGACCACGAAATGCCCGGCCTCGTGCACGAAGATCACCAGCCCAAAGCCCACGACGAGCATCAGAGTCGGCCAGATGCTGTCCGTCCACAGCCCCATCAGATCCAACGCGAGAATATCCATCTACTCCTCAGATTCTTCCCCCGCCGCGGCGGGGTCCGGTTGCGGGTCTGCGATCGCCTGGGCGACCTGCGCCCGGGACCGCGCGTCGGCGGCAACCAGGCCTTCGAGTGTTACTTCGGTTGCTGGCGGGGTTTGGTTCAGTATTTCTTCCACCAGCTCCACGATCCGCCCGAAGCGGATCCGCCCGTCGAGGAACGCTTCGACGGCCGCTTCGTTGGCGCTGTTGAGCACCGCCCCGGCCGCCCCGCCGCGCCGGATGGCCTCGAAACCCAGCTCCACCGCCCGGGCAAACCGCCCTTCGGGGCGACGGAACGTCAACGGCCCCAACGCGGGCAGGTCCAGGGGCTCGCCCTCCCGCTGCGGCCGCTGCGGATAGTTCAACGCATACGCGATCGGCGTGGTCATGTCCGGCCGCCCCAACTGGGCGATCACCGACCCGTCGCAGAATTCCACGTACGAATGCACGATCGATTCCGGATGCAGCACCACCTCGATCTGCTCGGCCGGCAGATCGAACAGCCAGTGCGCCTCGACCACCTCCAGCGCCTTATTGATCAGTGTAGCCGAATCGATCGTGATTTTCCGACCCATCTCCCACGTGGGGTGGTTGAGCGCCTCGTCGGCCGTCGCGACGGCCGCGGCCTCGTCATCGTGATCCCGCAGCGCTCCGCCCGAGGCGGTGATCACCACCCGCCGGACCTCCTCGCGCCGCCCCGCACAGAGGCACTGAAAAATCGCCGAATGCTCGCTGTCGACCGGCAGGACGTCGACGCCCGCGTCCCGGGCGGCGGGCATGACCACCGCCCCGGCCATCACGAGCGTCTCCTTGTTCGCGATCGCCAGCGTCGCGCCGCACTCGATGCCCGCCAGCGTCGGCTCGAGCCCGGCCGCCCCCACCACGCCGCTGAGCAGCACGTCGGGACGGCTGCGGTGGACCAGTTCCGTCATCGCCCCCGCGCCGGCCAGCACGCCCACATCTCCCGGCAGCGCCTTTCGCAGCGGCTCGGCCGCCCCTGCGTCCGCGATCGCGACCAGTTCCGGCCTCACCGCCCGCGCCTGGTCGGCCAGCAACTCCCAGTTCCCCCCCGCCGCCAGCGCGCAGGCCGACAGCTCCGGCTGGGCCGAGATCACGTCCAGCGTCTGCCGCCCGATGCTGCCCGTCGAGCCCAGAATCGCAATTCGCTTGGGTTTCACGTCTTCCCGCCTGTCTCTATACATTCGCCGCGGCCACGCGCGGCGCGCTTGCGGATGGTACACCACGCGGGGGTTCGACTCAAGCTGCAGATAGGCCGGGCCTTCACGAAACCGCCGCCGCTACGTCGCTCTCAAGGGGGTGTTGCCCTCATTGGGGCGCGGGCATATAGTCTCCCCGCCAGGCAGGCGCCCAGGGACTCTCCACATGGCCACGACGGTATACATGGATCTGTGCTGTCTGAACCGGCCTTTCGATGATCAGGGCCAGGATCGGATCCGCCTGGAGTCGGAGGCCGTCACCCTCGTCCTGTCCCGCGTCGAGAGGGGGCACGTGGACCTCCTGGCCAGCGACGTTCTCGAGTTGGAGAACACCCGGAACCCCGACGGGGAGCGGCGGGAATACGTCGCTGCGCTGCTGGGGGCCGCCACCACCCGCGCTTCCGTCGACGAGAGCGTGTCTCGTCGGGCCGGGCAGCTTCAGGGGCTTGGGTTCCACGCGTTTGACGCACTGCACCTGGCCGCCGCGGAGGCGGGGGGAGCGGACGTGTTCCTGACGACGGACGATCAACTCCTGGCTTGCGCCCAACGAAACGCCGATGCGCTTCGACTCGAAGCCCTGAATCCGGTAGAATGGATACGAGAGGCCGACCGATGAACGCGCAGACAATGACAATGGATCAGATCCGCCACGCGGGTGTCGCCGCCCTCGTCGAGGCGCTCGGGCCCGCCGGTGCCGTCCGCTTCCTCCAGCAGTTCGACACCGGCAAGGGGAACTACACCGGCGAGCGGAAAGACCTCCTCGGAAATCCGACCGTGGACGAACTGATCAAGGAACTGGAGAGTCGGGGCAATGAGGGCGCGCCCCAGGGGGCCCCCGCGCCTCCCCACCCCCTCTTCTATCGCACGCTCCGGGAGATCGCTGCCGCGAACGGGGAACCGGCAACGTACCAACCGATCGCGGACATGGTAGGGCTGGACATGAACAGCCCCGCCGATCGCGACCGAATCAGCGAGATGCTCGGGGATATCTCCCGCTTCGAGCACGAACACGGCCGCCCCTTGCTGTCCGCCATCGTCGTCCTTCACGACTCCAGGATTCCCGGTGCGGGCTTCTTCACGCTCGCGAAGGAATTGGGGCTGTAGAAGCCGGGAGAG
>CAZEJA010000369.1:0-3573 GCA_964512215.1 uncultured Planctomycetaceae bacterium | reverse complement strand
GCGACGTCTAACGGGGCCGACCTCGTCGGGGTCGCTGGCGTGAAGGTATATGCCGTTAACGGCCGCGTGTCCCGCGGGCGCCAGCGTCTTGCGGTCGCCGCCGTCGATCCGAAGGCCGCCCGCGCCGAGACCGTACAAATCGCAACTGCGGACGACGTGCCCTTTCCCGCCGGTGACGTTCACCCCCCCGCCGCCGAGATTGCGGAACGTACAGCCGGCGATTTCGTTGCCCTCGCCGCCCTGCATCACCAGCCCGTCGGAGCGCCCGCACTCGAACGTCAGCCCCACCAGGCGCACGTGCGAGACGTCCTTCATCCGTACGAACGGGCTGCCGAACACCGAGACGATCGCCTCGCCGCCTCCCTTCCCGTCCGGCGGGAGGAAGTACAGCACGCCGCGGGCGCGGTCGATGTAGTACTCGCCCGGGGCATCCAGCTCCTCCAGCACGTTCAGGAAGCGGAACCGCTGGCCCTTCCGATAGCCGTAGCTGCTGACGTTCTTCCCGAAGCGGATCACGCGAGCGTCGGTGTCGATGGACTCGACGGCCAGGTAGGAGTCCGCCCAGTCGTAGTACCAGTATCCGTGGATCCAGACGTCGTCGGTGCCGTGCCAGCGCTTCGGGCGGTCGCCGGCGTAGCCGATGCGATCCGTCTTCGTGCCGCGCTTCACGTCGGAGTCGTCGTAGATCATCGGCCCCTTGGGGATGCTCGCGATGGTCGTCCATTCCCCGTTTGGCCATTCCGCCAGACGCATGGGCTTGGCGTTGTAGAACAGTTCCATGTGCCGCAGCGCCTTGGTTCCGCCGAAGCCCGCCGGGGCGATCCGCCCGTAGTTCGCGATCCCCGCCGCCTTCAGATCGACCTGCACGACCTTCCGCCGGACGGATTCACTCAGGCGCGACAACACGCGCTTGTCGGTCACGGCGGTGAAGGCGCCCAGCTTCCGTCCGCCAATCCACCGCACCGCCCCGCTCGCCCGATACGTCACCGGCGCGCCCGCTCGCCCGGAATCCTGCCTGCCCAGCGTGAACGTGTCGGTGACCGGGTAGATGCCCTCCCGCACGACGACCGACACACCATCGGCAGGATAGCGGTCCGCCTCCTTCATCGTCCGGATCGCATCCCGAGCCCGGGCGAGCGAGGCGAACGGACGCCCCGCCGTCCCGTCCCCATCGGCGGCGCCGGACACCGACACATGAATCTCCGTAGCCCCCGCCATCGACACCGCCATCACCACAGCCAGGCATATCCATCTCTTCACAAGGGAATCCTCTCCACGGATTGACATTCCTCGGGGCGGTTCACCCGTCGGCTTGCTTCTCGGCGACGTTACCTCTTCGGCCTCCCCGCCCGGTCCTCGCGCTACTTGTCCCACTCGCAGATGTAGCCGGTCACGCTGCTATAGCTGGGGGGCGTGTCCTTCAGGCCCTTGCTCGTCACGGATGCGGTATTCTGGTCGCGCTTCCCGTTCGGCTCGCCCGGTTCCCAGTAGGCGGGCGTGCGAGGCACGCTCTTGCCGTTCAGCCAGCGCCAGTTTCCCTCGCTGCTCGCATCGGACGCCCCCACCCACAGACGTCCCGTTCCCGCCAGTTTCTTGAAGAAGGCGATCTCCGCGGACGTCTCGGCGATCGCGAGATGTCCACCCCGGTCGCGGCAGGCCTGGATGGCTTCGCGCCAGCTCATCCGCTTCGAGAAGACCCTGTAGTGGTGTCCACCGAACAGGACGGCATCGGAAGAGATGCCCCCCGCCGAGGCTGAGGAGCCCTGCCCGAGGTCTTTCGCGATCAGCGCCACGGCCATCTTCGCGATCATGACATCCGTCTCGTCCGCGGGCCCGGTCGCCAGGAATCGCGTGTAGTACATCGAGCTGCGATTCAGCATGTTCCGCCTCGCAACAGCGCTGAGGGCCTTGGGGCGAAGCTCGCGGTAATACCAGTCGCCCAACTCCTTCGCGGCCGGGCCCTCCACTTCGTCCACGGGACGGGCCGCCAGGGGCACGTACGTGTTCCAGACGTCCCCCACGTTGTCGGCCAGGTGCTTGGCCGCCAGGGGCGGGGCGTTCAACTCCACCACCAACTGCGTCAACAGCGAGATTCGCACAGCCGTGCTGTCCGGGGTCCGCTTCAGGATGAGGATGTATTCCGCCGCCTTCTCCAACGCCGCCCGGAACTGCTGCGCACGCTGGAGCCTCGGCGCGATCTTCTTCTGGACTTTCAGGTCGATCTGCCCGGCGACCGTGTTCGCCTCATTGAGCAGGGCCAGCACCTCGGTCCACTTGCCCTCCTTCTCCCGGCGGTCGGCGGCGTTGATGAGGGCCTCGACCAGCCGCTCGCCCGTGCGGTACTTGTCCCTCCGGTCGGTCGCCCGGCGGTACAGGGCGCGGTTGTACTCCAATCGGCGTGCGTCCCACTCGCCCTGCCGACCGGGGGCCCGGCGCCGCAACTCGTCCAGCACCTTCTTGAAGAGCATCGGGCCCTTGTACGTCCCGGCTGTCTTCATCGCATACTCGAGCGACTTCTCCAGCAGCGCAATCTGCGTCTCGGGAGCCAGCTTCGACTTCCGGGCAGCGTAGTACAGCGCCTCCGCCCGCTTGGCGTCGGTCGTCGCCTTCCCGATCGTCTCGCGAATCAGCGCGTCGGTCGCCTCGTCGCCCCGCGCCGCGCCCGCGAGGACACACACCATCGCCGCACACAGTCCCAGTCGCATCGCTCACCTCATCACCCCCCGACCGGCATTCACTGTACCCCCTCGGAAACGCCTCGGCAAGGGCGCCTCGGGGCATCGCGTGCTCGGAAGGGGTTGACATGGAACGGCCTGCTACTACAATGAGTGGTCTTGTCGGTCCTGAAGACCGACAGCCGACGGGCAGGTAGCTCAGTTGGTAGAGCACACGACTGAAAATCGTGGTGTCGGCGGTTCAAATCCGCCTCTGCCCATTCTCCGTCGCTCGCCCTGACCGGCGAGCGGCGCGAGCCCCCGTCAATGAGAAGGCCTGCCCCTTGGGGCAGGCCTTCGTTATTCCCCCCACGGGAGACGGCGCGTCGAGCGCTTCGATATGGCGTGCAAATGGGGTACGATAGAGATCGTGGTGAAACCTCGTGTCACCATCGCGATCGCCGTCTGTGCGCTGCTTGCGATCCCGCCCGCGGCGCGGGGGAAGGTTCCGTCGGCCGTCCGGAAGAAGCTCCGCGAGTACAAGACGCGCTACTACACAATCTACACCGACCTGGACCGGGACGCCGTCCGCGAGGCGGCCGCCCGACTGACCTCGATGGCCCGCGAGTACCAGCACCGCACGCGAGGCTTTGCCCGGAAGCTGTCCAGGCGGATGCCCGTCTACCTGTTCTCGAGGCGCGAGGACTACTACGCGGCCGGCGCCAAGCAGGGCAGCAGCGGGATGTACACGGGGGACGAGTTGATGGCCGTCGCGTCGGGGGGCTCGAGCGGGCGCCTGTGGCACATCGTGCAGCACGAGGGCTACCATCAGTATTCGGGCAAGGTCATCCGTGCCCGCGTGCCGGTCTGGGTGGAAGAGGGCATGGCCGAGTATTTCGCCGAAGGCCTCTGGACGGGC
>CAZEJA010000368.1:0-3578 GCA_964512215.1 uncultured Planctomycetaceae bacterium | reverse complement strand
CGCTCTGCGAGCGGCCGGTCGATTTCCTGAGCATCTACCCGACGCTCTGCGACGCCGCGGGCATCGACATTCCCGACCACGTCGAGGGCAAGAGCCTGCGCCCGCTGCTGACGAACCCGAAAGGCGACTGGGACGGGGTGGCCGTCACTACGCACGGGTACATGAACCACGCCGTGCGCGACCAGCGCTGGCGCTACATCCGCTACGCCGACGGCGGCGAGGAGTTGTACGACCACCGGAACGATCCCCACGAGTGGACCAACCTCGCGGGCGACCCCGCCCTGAACCAGGTCAAGGCCCGCCTCGCCGCCCACCTGCCCACCAAGAACGTCAAGCCCCCGGTCAAGAAGACGCCCGCCAGGAACAGAAACAAGAAGAAGAAATGACCCGCAGGGCGCTTCCTCACGGACGCGCACGGAGGGATAATAGCGATGGCTGGACCATCGTGGACTGCGTCATCCGCCAGACAGGAGAAACCGAAGATGTCCAAACTGAACCGTCGTCGTTTCGTGAAGAACACCGCCGCCGCGGCAGGCGTATTGTCCCTGCCGGCCTTTTCCATCGGCAAGCCGGATAAGTCGGATAAGCCGGGCAAGTCCGGCAAGTCGGGCGAGTCGGCGAATGACAAGATCAACGTCGCCGTTGTCGGCGCCGGGGGCATGGGCGGCTATGCCGTCAAGCTGGCGGGCAAGGAGAACTTCGTAGCCATCTGCGACGTGGATGACAAGCGCGCCGGGAGAGCACTCAAGAGCAATCAGAAGGTGCCCCGTTTCAAGGATTTCCGCGTTATGCTCGACAAGATGGAGAAGGACATCGACGCGGTGGCCATCTCCACGCCCGACCACACCCACTTCCCAGCCGCCATGGCCGCGATGGAACGCGGCAAGCATGTTTTCGTTCAGAAGCCCCTGGCCCACAACATCTGGCAGTGCCGCGCCCTGCAGAAGGCCGCCAGGAAATACAAGGTCATCACCCAGATGGGCAATCAGGGCCACACCTTCGAAGGCATGCACCGCATCATCGAGTGGACCCGTGCGGGCATGATCGGCGACGTCACGGAGGTCATCACCTGGACCAACCGTCCCAATAAGCCATGGTTCGTCCCGCCCAAGACCTTCCCGCCGGCCGCCGCCGACGTGCCCGAGGGACTGGACTGGGACCTCTGGCACGGCCCGGTGGCGATGAAGCCTTTCAGCAACGATTACGCCCCGGTTCGCTGGCGCGGATGGTGGGACTACGGGTGCGGGCCGCTGGGAGATATCGGCTGCCACACGTTCGATGCGCCGTTCTGGGCGCTGGACCTCGGTCTGCCGACCAAGGTGGAGGTCGAACGGAAAGAACCGCCCGGGCCGGGCTTCATCCCGATGGGTTCCATCGTCACGTACCACTTCCCCGCCCGCGGGGCCAAGCCGCCCGTGACGCTGAAGTGGTACGAGAGGGGATACGAAGTCCCCACGCCCAAGTGCTGGGAGAAGGGCAAGAAGCTCCACGGTGAGGGCGGCATGTACATGGAGGGCTCCAAGGAGACGCTCTACCATTCCGGCATGCGCCCGACCAGCCCGCAGATTCTCCCCAACGCCCGGTTCATGGAGATCAAGGGCGAGCTGAAGAAGATCGACAAGCTCCCCAGCGCCGGCGGCGGACCCATCGAGGAGTGGTTCCGCGCCATCAAGGGCGGTCCCACGCCGGGCTCCAACTTCGACTACTCCGGGCCGCTGACCGAGATGGTCCTGCTCGGCGCGATGGCCCAGCGCAGCGGAAAGACCATTGAGTGGGATGGAGCGAACATGAAGGTCAAGGGCCAGCCCGAGTTCGACGCGTGGATCCGAGAGCCGGCTCGGAAGGGCTGGGACTTCGGCAAGGCACTGTAACCCGCACAGCCGCCGCCCCCGCACAGCGAGGCAAGCAATGAAGAGACGCGGCACGGTGTTGATGTGGGCGTGGATCGTCGTCGCGCTGTCGGTCCACACGAGCGCCTTCGCTGCGGGCAGACCGAACCTGGTGGTGTTCTTCTCGGACGACCACGGGTACTGGGACTCGACGCCGTACGGCGCGACCGACGTGCGGACGCCGAGCATGCAGCGATTGGCCGACGCGGGGATGAAGTTCACGCACGCGTTCATCGCCTCGCCCGCCTGTGCCCCGTCTCGCGGGGCGATGCTCACCGGGCTCATGCCCGCCCGCAACGGCGCCGAGGCCAACCACACCTATCCCCGCGCCGACATCAGGAAGCTGCCCGCGTATCTGCAGAAACTCGGCTACGACGTCGCCGCCTTCGGCAAGGTCGCGCACGGGAAGTCCGCGGCGCGCTGCGGCTTCGACCACCACGACGCGAAGTACACCACGGACGTCGTCGCGAAGTATCTCGCCGCGCGCGACAAGTCCAAGCCGCTCTGTCTGTTCGTCGGCACGCACCAGCCGCACGTGCCCTGGCCGGAGAATCGCGGGTACGACCCCGCCAAGCTCATCCTGCCGCCCACCCACGTCGACACGCCCGAGACGCGCAGCATGCGGGCCCACTACTACACGGACGTCACGCAGGCGGACACCGAACTGGGCGGGATCTACGACCTCGCGCAGCGCACGCTCGGGCGCAATACGCTGTTCATCTACACGAGCGACCACGGCGCCCAATGGCCGTTCGGCAAGTGGAACCTGTACGACGCGGGGATCCGCTCGCCTTTGCTCGCAGCCTGGCCGGGCGTAATCGAGCCGGGCACGACCACCGGCGCGATGGTCAGTTGGATCGACCTGCTGCCGACGTTCGTCGAACTCGCGGGCGGCACGCCGCCGAAGAACATCGACGGGCGCTCCTTCGCGGGCGTGCTGCGGGGCAAGACGCGTGCGCACCGCGACCGCATCTTCACCACCCACAGCGGCGACGGGCGGATGAACGTCTACCCGATCCGCTCGCTCCGCACGCGACAGTGGAAGTACATCCTCAACCTGCACCCCGAGTACGCCCACACGACGCACATCGACCAGGCCCGCGGCAAGGACGGGCTGACGTACTGGCTGCCGTGGCGGGCGCGGGCGAAGACCGACGCTGCGGCTGCGGCGATTGTCAATCGCTACTACAAGCGCCCGCGGGAGGAATTGTATGACCTGACCGCCGATCCGCGCGAGGAGCACAACCTGGCCGGCGACGCGAAACACGCCAAGCGGGTAGCGGAGATGCGAGGGGAACTGCAGGCGTGGATGAAGGCACAGGGCGACAAGGGCACGGTCTTCAATGATCCGCGCCCGCTGGCGGATGCCGCGTCGTGGGCGCCCGCGCCGGCGGATGCCGAACGCCCGCGAGACCGCAAGCGGCCGGGGAAGGATGCGGGACCGAAGGTGATCTGGCGCTACACGACCGCGAAGCCTGCCGCAGGTTGGGAGAAGCCGGGCTTCGACGACAGCGCCTGGAAGACCGGTCCGGGCGGATTCGGGAAGATCAAGCAGCCGGCCGCCCGGGTGCGGACGCCGTGGAACACGCCCGACATCTGGCTGCGCCGCACCATCGAGTTGAAGGCCATCCCCCGGCGCCCCGTGCTGCGAATCTTCCACGACGAAGACGCCGAGGTCTATCTCAACGG
>CAZEJA010000367.1:0-3597 GCA_964512215.1 uncultured Planctomycetaceae bacterium | reverse complement strand
AGAAGGGCGAGTACATCCGCGACTGGAACTTCCGCGCGATGTACGGCGCGTGGGATGCCCTCAAGAACGTCGACAAGCTCTATCCGAACCACAAACTCAACTGGGCGGCCTACATCTCCGGCCCGCGCGAGAGCCGCCGCCTGCTCGGCGACGTCCTGCTGACCAGGGAGCACGTGCTGAGCGGAAAGGCCTGGTCGGACGCGTGCGTGCCGTGCACGTGGTCGATCGATCTACACCTGCCGGACCCGAGGTACGTCAAGGGCTTCGAGGGCGACGCGTTCATCTCCAAGGCCCACCACGAGCGGTTCAAGACGCCGTATTGGCTGCCATACCGCTGCCTGTATTCGCGGAACGTGCCGAACCTGTTCATGGCCGGGCGGGACATCTCCGTCACGCACGAGGCGCTGGGCACGGTTCGCGTGATGCGGACGTGCGGCATGATGGGCGAGGTCGTCGGCATGGCTGCGTCGCTGTGCAGGAAGCACGACACCACGCCGCGCGGGGTGTATGAGGATCATCTCGACGAGCTGAAGGCGTTGATGAAACGGGGTGTCGGCAAGGATGCCGTTCCTCCGCCGACTGAACTGAGCAACGCTCCGGATATCCGAAGCGTTTCCGCGGACCTGACCACGCCGCCGATGACGGACGGCGCCCCGGCGGCCGGGAAGCGCGTCAGGCAGAGCTTGCCCGAGTACAAGGGCACGGCCGTGCACCACGCGCTCTACCTGCCGACCGACTGGAAACCCGGGGGTAGTTGGCCGGTGATCGTGGAGTACGCCGGCAACGGCGGGTACCGCAGCAAGCACGGCGACGTGTCCGGCGGGACCGTCGAGGGAAGCAACCTCGGGTACGGCATTTCCGGCGGGAAGGGCTTCATCTGGGTCTGCCTGCCGTATGTGAATGTCGCAGAGAAGAAGAACGAAACGAGATGGTGGGGCGACGTGGAGGCGACCGTCGCCTACTGCAGGCAGGCGGTGGCGGCCATCTGCAGGGACTATGGCGGCGACACGAAGCGGGTGGTCCTGACGGGCTTCTCGCGTGGAGCGATCGCGTGCAACTACATCGGCCTGCACGACGACGAGATCGCGGCGCTGTGGCGGGCGTTCATTCCGTACAGTCATTACGACGGCGTCCGCAAGTGGGGCTACGCCCGCAGCGACCGGGCGTCGGCCCTGGCGCGACTGCGGCGCCTCGGGGGACGTCCCCAACTGATCTGCCACGAACGCTCCGTCCGCGACACGATGAAGTACCTCGCCTCGACCGGCGTGCGGGGCGACTTCACGTTCATGGCCACGCCGTTCCGCAATCACAACGACCGCTGGGCCCACCGCGACACGCCGCAGCGCCGGTATCTCCGGGCGTGGCTGCAACGAGTGCTGGCCGAGCGATCAAGCGCGGCCGCGGCGCCGCGCAACACCGAACTGATGGAGGCCGTGACATGAGTGACTCCCCGCCCAAGGCGGCGATGCTGAGCCTGTTCGATCTGTACGACCGCATGATCGTCGAGGTGGACCTGTCGGCGGTTCTGCGGGACGTCGCCGACGTCGTCTGTGACAACATGCTCGCCGAGCGCGCGTCGATCTACCTGATCGACACGTCCACGCAGCAGTTGGTCTCCGCCGCGGTCGTGGGCAACGTCGCCCAGACCATTCGGGTGCCCATTCGCGACGAGTCGCTGTCCGGCTACTGCGCGCTGACGGGGCGGGCGTTCGTCGTGCCCGACGCCTACGGCGACCTGAGCGGCATCGATCCGCGCCTGCGCTTCGACCGCCGGTGGGACGAGATGAACAACTTTCGCACGCGCGACGTGATGTGCGCCCCGGCCGTCTTCAAGGGCGACGTACTGGGCGTCGTGCAGGTCATCAATCGCGCGGACCGGCCATTCTGCGAGAACGACATCGAACCCCTGCAGGCCGTCTCGCGGCTGATCGGCTACGCGCTGCATCACGCCCGTCTGTACGACGACCTGGCCACGCTGAAGCGCCTGGACCAGGAGAAGGCCGACTTCATGCGGATCATGGTCCACGAGCTCAAGTCGCCCGTCTCGGCGGCGAAGATGATGGCCGACATCCTGATCGCTACGTACGGCGATGCGGATCCGAAGGCAGCCGACATCACCTCCCGCATCGCCGACCGAATGGACCAGCTCGGCGCGCTGATTCAGGACATCCTGTCGCTGGCGAAGGTCAAGAGCGGCGACCCGCTGGGCGACGTGAAGGCGATCGACCTGTCGGCCGAGACGCGCGACGGCTGCGAGGCCTATCGCGAGCAGGCCGACGCGAAGGGGCTGGCCCTGACGGTCGACGTGCCGGACACCCCGGTGGTTGTGCGGTTCGACTCGCAGGGGCTGCGCCTGGTGCTGTCCAACCTCGTGTCCAACGGGGTGAAGTACACGGCGGAAGGTTCGGTGACGGTCTCGCTGCAGGCCGACGACGGACAGGCCGTGCTGCGGGTGACCGACACGGGCATGGGCATTCCCGAAGCGGACATCCCGCGCCTGTTCCGGGAGTTCTTCCGTGCCTCGAACGCCAAGAAGTCCTGCATCCCCGGCAGCGGCGTGGGGCTGTCGGGCGTCAAGCAGATGGTCGAACGCTTCGGCGGGATGATGGAGTTGAGCAGCCGCGAGAACGAAGGCTCGACCTTCACCGTCCGCCTGCCGATCAGCGAAGATGAACTGCCGGCCGGCTCTGGTAGTGGGGCGGAATGACGTAGCCCCTCGCCGGCGTGCGATGTAGAATCAACGAACGTTCAGGAGGGAACGTGCGGCGAGACAGATCGATAACGACAGATCCCAGATGATCGGAAGCGAAAGGAGCGTCCCATGAGCACCACCGACAATCTCCAGGAAGCCTTCGCCGGCGAGAGCCAGGCCAATCGGAAGTACCTCGCCTTCGCAACGAAGGCCGACGAGGACGGGAAGGCCCAGATCGCCCGCCTGTTCCGGGCGGCCGCGGCGGCGGAGACCGTGCATGCCCACGCTCACTTACGCGTGCTGGGCGGCGTTCAGGACACCATCGCGAACATCCAGGCGGCCATCGACGGCGAGGGCGCGGAGTTCCGGGAGATGTACCCGGGGTTCGTCGCCGAAGCCCAGGCGGAAGGCAACAAGCCCGCGGAGATCTCCTTCCAGAACGCGCTGACCGTCGAGGAGATCCACTTCAACCTGTACTCGCAGGCGATGGAGGCGGCCCAGCAGGGCGCCGACCTGCCCGCGGCGGACATCCACGTCTGCAGCGTCTGCGGGAACACGGTCACGGGCGACGCGCCGGACCAGTGCTCCGTGTGCGGAGCGCCGAAGGAACGATTCTTCCTCGTCGAGTAGCGTCGGCCGGACCGATCTGCTCGCGACGAGTTGACGCCTGAGGGAGGTCTGCACCATGGCAGAATCTGCGCCCCGTGTGTGGCGATGCTCGGTCTGCGGACACATCCACCGCGAAGGCGATCCGCCCGAGTGGTGTCCTGTCTGCGGGGCGGATACATCCGCCTTCCAGCCCCACAGCGACGAGGCACCTGCCCCCGCGGAGGCGCCCGGACAGTGGCGGTGCCTCAACTGCAACTACGTGCACGATGGCGTGGCGCCGCCGGAGGCGTGTCCGG
>CAZEJA010000366.1:0-3616 GCA_964512215.1 uncultured Planctomycetaceae bacterium | reverse complement strand
GATCGGGTGAGGGATTCGGATCGGCGTAGGGAGACGTCAAACCAACGCATTCGGCTCAACAGGTAGACCTGCGCGAGCAGTTCCTCGTAGCGGCGCGTGAGGTGCTCGCTGTCATCCGTGCCGCGGTAGCCCCACGTCTTGCCCGGCCACATGTGCCCCTCGATCGCCAGCTTCAATCCGCCGAACTCGCTGAGCACGGAAGCCCGCTTGGCCTCCGGCTTGCCTGAGTATCCATGCGCCCACGGCGGGTTCGGGCCCGGGTACTTGTGCCCGTCAACGACGTCGCCGAAGCCGTGATCGAACCAGCCGCTGCCGTTGCAGATCAGGCGACTCGCGTCGAGTTTGCGGACGAGGTCCACGTGGAGCTTCGTGTCGGCGGGGTCCTTGCCCATCTGCCCCCAGCCTTCATTGAACACCACCCACATGACGATGCACGGGGCGTTGTAGAAGCCCTGGACCATGCGCGTCAACTCGGCGGCGAATTGCTTGCGATCGCCCTGGGTATTGCCGCTCGGCATGTCCTGCCAGACCAGCAGCCCCAACCGGTCGCACCAGTAGTACCACCGCGCGGGTTCGATCTTGACGTGCTTGCGGGCGAGGTTGAAGCCCAACTTCTTCGTCGCCTCGATGTCATACCGCAGGGCGTCGTCCGTCGGGGCGGTGTACAGCCCGTCCGGCCAGAAGCCCTGGTCCAGCGGACCCATCTGGAAGACGAACTTGTTGTTCAGCATCAGGCGCGACACGCCCTTGGCGTCCTTGCCGATGGCGATCTTCCGCATGCCGAAGTAGCTTTCGATCACGTCGGCTACCTGCCCGTTCGTCTCCAGCGTGATCCGCAGCCCGTACAGGAAGGGCGAATCGGGCGTCCAGAGCTTGGGGTTCGGCACCCGCAGGACGACCCGCGGAGCGGTCGCCCCCCACGCCCTCGCGCCCACGACGCTGACCATCCCCGTTCCGACCGGCTGGGTGCCGTCCAGAATCTCCACCTTCATCTTGGTTTCGCCCGCCCCCGCCGTCGCCTTGATGCCGACCGCAACGATGCCGCCATCCACGTCGGGCGTGATCTGCACGTCGCCGACGTGGGCGCGCGAGACGGGTTCCATCCACACCGTCTGCCAGATGCCCGTCGTCGGCGTGTACCAGATGCCCCGGGCCTTGCGGACCTGCTTGCCGCGCGGATAGGGACCGACATCGGACGGGTCCCAGGCGCTGACGATCAACTCGTGCTTGCCGCCGGTCTTGTCGCCCAGCGCTTCGGTGATGTCGAAGCTGAACGCATCATACCCGCCCTTGTGCTCGCCCAGCTTCACGCCGTTGAGCCACACCGTCGCCTGCCAGTCGACCGCGCCGAAGTGCAGCAGCACGCGCCGTCCGTCCCAGCCGGCCGGGACTTCGAACGTCCGCCGATACCACAGGCGATTGGTCTCGCCGACCGTTTTCATCACGCCCGACAGCGCCGACTCGACCGGGAACGGAACGAGAATCATGCCGTCGAACTTCTCCGGCCGCTTCGCGTCCTTCGCGGTAATCGCATACTCCCACAGGCCGTTGAGGTTCGCCCACTCGCTACGAACCATCTGCGGGCGCGGATACTCGTTCAGCGCGTTGGCGGGCGAGACGTCCTTCGCCCACTTCGTCATCAGCGGGCCCTTGGCGGGCCTGTAGGTGCCCTGCATGGGGCAGATCGGCGGTTGCGCCTTCGCCTCGATAACGCTCGCCGCCACCCGCGGCGCCTTCTGCGGGCGCTGAACGCCCCACGCCATCTGCACCGTGCAGCATACCACCATCAGTCCGATGATCATCCGTCGCATGTTCCGTCTCCTCATGGGTTCTGCTCCCGATTCGCGCGAGCGACGACCCGCAGCGTTCACTCCGTCACTTCATACAGTCCGACGTCCAGATACTGCCACGTCCCCCCGCCCGGGGCCCGGACGACCAGCACGTTGGTTCCGGTCTTGAGCAACTTCACATCCTCGTCGCGCAGCGGCACGTCGTGGGCGCGGATGTAGTTGTTGTGCCCGCGTCCGCGCAACTTCTTGATCACGCGCCCGTTGAGGTACACATCGCAGTTCGTGCTGCCGACGATCCGCAGGGAGACGCGAACCGGCACGTCCTGGAGCGAGAACGCTTTCCGCAGATGGAGATCGCCCTTGTCCCACGCCGTGGACACGTCGAGCCCCTTGACGTCCACCTTGCCGAACGGGCCCTTGCCTGTCTTCCATTTCGCATCGTCGTACCCGACCGTGAACCAGTTGCCCGCGGGCTTGTCGAGCGTGTAGGTCCATTCCTGCGGCCGGGCGGCGCTGACGGGGATGATCGCACGGGTCTTCGGCGCGGGGCGGAACAGGCGCAGGTGGAATTCGCGGATCTTCTCCACGTCGAACTTCGGCCTCTCGCGATCGTACGTCAGCCAGCCGTTCAGCTCGTGCTCGACGTCGGTGATCTGCGTGTAAACGGCGCCGTTGAGGCCCTGGGCGTACTGCATCTGCCAGAGCTGGTCGACCCAGTAGGCGTAGCCCTCTTCCATCTGCTTCGAGTTCCCGAAGGTCATCCGCCCCATCTCGTTGACGTAGTCGACCTTCTCGGGCGATTTCTGCTGCGTGTACCAGTTGTGCCCGGCGATGTTGAAGTTGAACCCGCCGCACTCGCCCAGCAGGACCGCACGTCCGCCGGCGACCTCGGGCACGGGGATCGACGTGTGGAAGCTGTAGTCGTGCACGTCCAGGATGTCCCCGACCTTGAAGTCGCTCCAGCCGCTGGCGTTGTTGACCAGGCGCGTCGGGTCGAGCTTTTTCGTCCACGCGGTGAGGCGCTCCGTGTCGTACTGGCCCCAGCCTTCGTTGAAGACGACCCACATGATCACCGACGGGTGATTGCCCAGATGCTCGATCATCCGCTTCTGCTCGCCTTCCCACTGGGCGGCGCTGGCGTCGCTGATCTTCTTGTCGAACTTGCGCGAGCAGACCATGTCCTGCCAGACCAACAGGCCCATCCGGTCGCAGTGGTAGTACCACCGCGCGGGGTGGACCTTGATGTGAACGCGGATCATGTTGCACGCGATCCGCTTGAGGAACTCCACGTCGAAGGCAGCCGCCGCGTCGCTGGCGGGCGTGAGGATGCCGTCCGGCCAGTACCCCTGGTCCAGCGGGCCGATCTGAAAGACGGGCTTGTTGTTCAGGAGGATCCGCGTGAAGCCGGCCTCGTCGGTGCCCATCGAGATCTTCCGCATGCCGAAGTAGCTCGTCACCTCGTCATCGACCTTCGTCGCGTCCTTGAAGTGGCGCAGCGTGATGCGGACGCTGTAGAGGAACGGATCGTCGGGCGACCAGAGCTTCGGGTTCTTGATCGGCACTTCGATCTTCGTCAGCCCGCTGCCCCGGGCGACCTCCTTCTCGCCGTCGAGTACGACGACGTCGACGCCATGCGACCTGGAGACTTGCGTCCCGTCGAGTTCGACGATCAGCCGGCTGTGGTCGAGATCGGGCGTGAGCTTGAGCCCCGCGATGCGCCATCGCGGGACGGGCTCCATCCAGACCGTCTGCCAGATGCCCGTCGTGGGCGTGTAGCGGAAGCCCTTGCGGAGTTCCGGCAAGGCCTGCTTTCCGACGCACTGGTC
>CAZEJA010000365.1:0-3616 GCA_964512215.1 uncultured Planctomycetaceae bacterium | reverse complement strand
GCGGCGCTTACGGAGAGCGCCGGAATCAGCAGGAGCAGCGCAAGTAGGATGCATCGTTGGATGACACGTCTTGGCGATGGTGTCACGATCATCGGGCCTCCCGAATCACCTGTGACCCGCGACGGCCGCGGATCTCTGCGACGATTGTATCGTCCTCCCGGATGGTCACAAGCTCCGACTGGCGTTCAGTAGAGAAGGAAGCGTTGGCGGAGCGTGAGGAACTCCTGCAGGTCCTCCCGGTAGAGCGACTCCATGTGGTCGACGGATTTCGCTTCCTTCACGGCGTCGAGGACCTTGCTGCTGCGGAGCAAGCGGTCGTACAGGTCGACTTTCCAGTCCTTGGGATGGAGCAGTCGCAATTGCCGGGCGATCTCCAGGCCGGTGCGGACCGGGCGGAACGTCGCACGATCGGTGATTGCGATGCTCATCCCGCCGCAGCGCTGTCCGGCATACTTGCTGGCGGTGGGGGCGAAGCTGACGGCCTGGAACCGGACGCCCGGCAGCTTCATCGCGTCCAACTTCTCGACCAGCCGAGCCCCGTCCAGCCAGGGCTCGCCGATGACCTCGAACGGGGTGGCCGTTCCCCGCCCGACGGAGAGATTGGTCGTCTCCAGCAGCCCGATGCCCGGATACAGGACCGCCTCGGTGAGGCTTCGCATGTTGGGCGACGGGTTGATCCATTTGAGACCGAGGTCGTCGTGGAAGTCGGTCCGCCGCCAACCCTCGACGGGAACGACGTCCAGTGTCAGCTTCAGTTTCAGTTGGGCATTGAACATGCGGGCCAGTTCGCCCACGGTCATGCCGTGGCGGACGGGCAGGCGGTAGTAGCCGGTGAAGGACTCCCGCCCGGCGTCCAGCACGGGCCCGGCCACGTCGACGCCGTTGATCGGGTTCGGGCGGTCCAGGACAACGAACCGCAGCTTCGCCTTCGCCGCGGCCTCCATGCAGTAACCCATCGTGGAAATGTACGTGTAGTACCGCGTGCCGATGTCCTGGATGTCGAAGACCAGCGTATCGATGCTCTTGAGCGACTCGGGCGTGGGGCGGCGCGTCTTGCTGTAGAGGCTGTAGACGGTTACGCCGGAGCGGGCGTCCTTTGTGTCGGGAATGCCGCTGCGGTCGAGCTTGCCTTCCAGCCCGTGCTCGGGGCTGAACAGGGCGATGAGCGTCACGTTCGGGGCCTCGTGGAGAAGCTGCGCGGTGGTCTTGCCCGTGCGGTCGACGCCGGTGTGGTTGGTGATCAGTCCCACGCGACGCCCCTTGAGCTGCTTGAAGCCGTCGCGTGCGAGCACGTCGATGCCCGGCAGGACGTCGGGGCGGTCGGACGGCTGGGGACGGATCGCTCGGGCCGCGATGTCGCCGATGCGCCCGGCCAGGCGATTCACCGCGCCCTTGCCGTCAGGATGCAAGCGGCTGCTCAGAAAGATCACGTTCAGGTCCGATCCCGGGTCGACCCAGAACGTCGTCCCGGTGAAGCCGCCGTGTCCGAACGCGCTGCTCGTGAACGAGGCGCCGCGGTTGGAAGAATAGCCGGTTCGCACGTCCCACCCCAGCCCGCGCAGACCCCCGGCGGCTGGATAGCCCTTGGTCATCCGGGCGACGATGTCTTCGGTCAGCACGCGCATGTCGGCGTAGCGGCCGCGGCCGAGCAGCATCTGTCCGTAGACGGTCAGGTCCTCTGCCGTCGAGAACACCCCCGCGTGCCCGGCCACGCCGCCCAGGGCGCGGGCCCTCGGGTCGTGCACCTTGCCCTGGATTCCCTTGCCGCCGCGCTTCCCGGTTGGTGCGGCGCGGCCCTGGCGCTTGGCGTCGGGCAGATAGCCCGTGTCCGCCATGCCCAACGGGCGGAAGATGTTGTCCCGGGAGAACGCGTCGATCCGCTTGCCCGACACGCGTCGCACCATCTCGGCCAGCACCAGGTAGCCGACGTCGGTGTAGATGAACTTCGTGCCCGGCGGCTCGCGCAGTCCCAGGGCGAAGATCCGCTCCCAGGCCTTCTTCGCCCCGTTGGCGTAGTCGCGCATCGAGTTGTCCGGGATCAATCCGCCCTGGTGGGTCAGCAGTTCGTAGACGGTGATGTCCTTCTTGCCCTTCTGGCCGAACTCAGGGATGTGCTTCGACACGCGGTCGTCGAGGCGAACTTTGCCCCGATCGACCAGGATCATCACGCTGGTGGCCGTGGCGAGCGGCTTCGTGATCGACGCCAGGTCGAAGACCGCGTCGGTCGTCATGGGAAGCTCCTTCGGCTCGACTTGACGGTGCCCGTAGGCCTTGAGGAGGGCGATCTTCCCCCCGCGTGCGATCAGTACGACGCAGCCGGGCATCTCCCCGTCCGCGATCCCCTTGGCGACGACAGCGTCGATCTCGTCGAGCCGCTTGGCGTCCATGCCCACATCGGCAGGTTTCGCGAGGGAGACGCGGGGCACGTCGACCGCCGCAGCCGACGCCGCCCACAGCAGGACCAGACTGAATGCAATCAGGATCGGGTTCATGGTCCGATTATCCATGTCTGTTTCCGTTGTCGTTCGAGGATGCTCCCGTCAACAGGTTGGCGGCCAGTCCGACAACAACCGTCGTGGTCGAGCCGACGATGGAATACCACGGCCAGGCGAGCGGCGTCCACATCCAGACGGAGGCCAGCACGCCCAGGCCCGCGATCAGTCCGGCGTATGCGGCCTGGCGGGAGATGCGGGTCCGCAGTACGCCCAGGAAGAACAGCCCCAGGATGGGCCCGAACGTGAAGCCCGCCACGGCGAGGACGCTGTTGACGACGCTCCGGGTGGTGTATTGCCCGGCGATACCGACACCGATCTGGATCAGCCCGAAGACGACGGTCAGCACGCGGCTGACGCGCAGCACGCGCTCGGGCGAGGGGGGCTTGCGGCAGAGGGGCAGGTAGAAGTCGTTCACCGCGGCGGTGGCCGAGGCGTTCAGGGAGCTGGACAGCGTCGACATGGCCGCCGAGAAGACGGCCGCCAGCGTGATTCCGACGACGCCGACCGGGAGGTAGTCGACGATGAAGCGGGCGAAGACGTGGTCGGTTCCCGCAAAGGGCGTGGTCGGCGGGTTCAGGCTGTAGAAGCACGCCAGCCCCACGCCGATCAGCAGGAACAGGGCGAACTGGGCGAGGATGACGAACCCGCTGACGGCCAGTGCCCGCCCGGCCTTCTTGAGGCTGCCGGCTGCGAGGTATCGCTGGACCATCATCTGGTCCGTGCCGTGCGTGGCCAGCGTGAGGAAGAGCCCGCCGATCAGCCCCGACCAGAACGTGTAGCGTGCCGTCAGGTCGAACGAGAAGTCGAACACCTGGAACTTGCCGAACTCGCCCGCGTAGTCGGCCAACTGCGTCCACCCGCCGGGCAGGCGGTGGAGGATGACGCCCATCGCGAGGACCGCGCCGATCATGTAGACGATGAACTGGACGCAATCGTTCCAGACGACCGACCTCATTCCGCCGAAGACGGTGTACAGGATGGTCGCCGCCCCGATGGCGATGACGCAGATCGACAGGTCCAGGTTCACGACGTGCATCAACACGATAGCCGTCAGGAACAGCCGCAGCCCGTCGGCCAGGTTCCGCGTGACCAGGAACAGCGCCGAGGCCGTCTGCTTGGTC
>CAZEJA010000364.1:0-3619 GCA_964512215.1 uncultured Planctomycetaceae bacterium | reverse complement strand
GGTCAGACTGGACCCGAACTTCATCAGGGCGAGGGCCGACCTGGGCATCTCCTATGCCAGCCTGGGTGATCTCGGCAGTGCGATCGAGCAGTTCGAGGCGATCATCGAGATCGATCCGGAGTCCGCCAACGCTCACATGCTGCTCGGGCGCGCCCGCGCACAGCGAAGGCAGTTCCCCGAGGCCCTGGCGAGCTATCGCGAGGCCGTTCGCGCCGACCCCAAGTTCATCCCGGGGCAACTGGCTCTAGCCGGTCTTCTCAGCCTCCGCGGACAGAACGACCAAGCCGCTACCGCCCTCGCCGAGGCGATCCGCCTCAACCCGAAGGAAGATCAGTTGATCGGGGCGCTGGCCTCGGTTCTCAATGAGCAGGGCAAGTCAGGCCAGGCGCGGACCCGATTCGAGCAGGCCTTGAAGATCAAGTCCGAGAACCCCGACACGCTGAACAACTACGCATGGTTCCTGGCGACCTGTCCGGACGCGAAGTTCCGCGACGGCGCGCGAGCCGTCACACTCGCCACACAGGCCTGCGAGTTGACCAAGGACACCGTGCCGCACTTCCTGGACACGCTGGCCGCCGCCCAGGCCGAATCGGGGCAGTTCGACGAGGCGGTCAAGACCGCGGAGAAAGCCGTCGCCGCCGCCGAGGCCGCCGGCGACAAGGACCTGGCGTGGGACGTTCGAGCACGCATTCAGCTCTACAAGACGCGTCGGGCCTATCACGGCGAGAAACTCGCCGCCCCGACCACGAAGCCCGCACCGGCGCCGACGACGAGACCCGCGTCGCCGACGCCTCCGCCCCCGGCCAAGCCCGGCTAACCCGTTGATTCTTGCCAGGCCGCCCCGCACCTGCTATCGTGCCGCTGGATTTCCACAGCTCCGGCTGGAGCACCGAACGTTTGATCTGTCGTATCGCTTCGTCGGCGAGGACAAGGCTGGCAAGGACGGCGAAGCAGGCAACCCCGCGGGTTGCCGATGCAGCCGGACGCCGCCAGCCGACGCCGCAGCCAGAAGGCATGCGACAGATCAAGCGTGAGTTGCTCTTGAAAGGGACTGCACTCGATGAAGGTTCTGATCACCGGCGGCGCGGGGTTCATCGGCTCGCACCTGGCCGAAGCCCTGCTCGCCCAGGGACATCGCATTCTCGTCGTCGACGACCTGTCCACCGGTTCGCTCGACAACATCTCGCACCTGCTGGACCACGCCGACTTTGAGTTCGTCCGCGAATCCGTGCGGAACGAGACCACCATGACGCCGCTGGTCGATCGCTGCGACGTGATCTTCCATCTCGCCGCCGCGGTGGGCGTGCAGTTGATCGTCGACGAGCCCGTCCATACCATCGAGACGAACATCCACGGTTCGGAGGTCGTGCTGAACCTGGCCAACAAGTTCCGGCGGAAGATCCTCATCGCCTCGACGTCCGAGGTCTACGGCAAGAGCACGAAGGTGCCCTTCAACGAGGACGACGACACCACGTTCGGCTCGGTGCGGTTCACCCGCTGGAGCTACGCCTGCAGCAAGATGGTCGATGAGTTTCTGGCGCTGGCCTACCACGACCAGTACGGGCTGGACACCATCGTCTGCCGCTTCTTCAACACGGTGGGCCCCCGCCAGACCGGGCAGTACGGCATGGTCGTGCCCCGATTCGTCCAACGGGCGCTGGCGGGCGAGACGATCGACATCTACGGCACGGGCGAGCAAAGCCGCTGCTTCTGCAACGTCCACGACGTCATCGACGCGCTGGTCAAGATCATCGACTGCCCCGGCGCGGTCGGGCAGGTCATCAACGTCGGCACGGACGAGTCGATCACCATCGAGGCGCTGGCCGACAAGGTCGTCCAGATGACCGGCTCGTCCAGCGACAGGCGGCACGTCAGCTACGAGGAGGCCTACGGGCGTCCCTTCGACGACATGCTCCTCCGCGTGCCCGATCTGACGAAGATCAAGGGACTGATCGGCTACCAGCCGCAGTACACGCTCGACCAGACGCTCGAGCAGATCGTCGAGTTCCAGCGGGAGAGGATGTAGGCGAATGCCCAGATACCTCGTCACCGGCGGCGCCGGATTCATCGGGTGCAACCTCGCACGGTTCCTGCTGGCCCGGGGACATGACGTCGTCGTGCTGGACAACTTCGCCACCGGCAAGCGAGAGAACGTCGCGGCAATTCTCGAGGACATCCGCCTGATCGAGGGCGACATCCGCGACCGCGAGACGGTCGACAGCGCCGTCGAAGGCTGCGCAGCCGTCTTCCACCAGGCGGCGCTCGGCTCGGTGCCTCGCAGCGTCGACGATCCCGTCACCAGCCACGACGTAAACGTCAACGGAACGATCACCGTCCTGGAAGCCGCCCGCGCCGCGGGGGTGAAGCGCGTGGTCTTCGCGGCGTCGTCCAGCGCCTACGGCGACCAGGCGGAGTCGCCCAAACACGAAGGCATGGTTCCGGCCCCCATCAGCCCCTACGCCGCCGGCAAGGTCGCTTGCGAAGCGTACATGCAGGGGTACGCAGCCGTCTACGGTATGGAAACGCTCTGCCTGCGGTACTTCAACGTGTTCGGCCCGTTCCAGGATCCCGCGGGCGCGTACGCCGCCGTGATCCCCGCCTTCGTGGCGAGCCTGCTGCGGGGCGAACAACCCGTCGTCTTCGGCGACGGCGAGCAGAGCCGCGACTTCTGCTACATCGACAACGTCTGCGAGGCCAACTGGCTGGCCGCCAACGCGCCGGCCGACGTCTGCGACGGGCGGGCCGTGAACATCGCCTGCAACCGCCGCACGAGCCTCAATGAAATCCTCGCCCAGTTGGGCAATCTGCTGGGCGTCACCGTGGACGCCGTCTACGAAGCCCCGCGAGCGGGCGACGTGAAGCACTCGCTGGCCGACGTGACGGCCGCCGCACAGGCCATCGGATACGAGCCGGCTGTGTTCTTTGAAGAGGGCCTCGCCAAGGCCATTGACTGGTACCGGAACAATCTGAGTTAGTAGTGACGGGTGCCACGGCTTGCTTGCAAGCCGTGTTGCCTGAAATGGCAACGGAGCGCAGGTCGATGAAGATGCCGCGTCGCACCACAAGTTGCCTCAGACAGAGCACTCGTCGACTTCACACCGGTCACGTCACATGATCAAGCGCCTGACGGACATCCTGCTGAGCCTCATCGCTATCGTGATCCTGAGCGTGCCCATGCTCCTCATCGCGCTGGCGGTCCGCCTGACATCGCGGGGACCGGCGATCTTCCGCCAGCGACGCGCCGGGCGGAACGGCACGCCGTTCACCATGCTCAAATTCCGCACGATGCGAAGCGACGCCGATCCCTACGGGCGCTCGCCGCGCTCCGCGAGCGATTCCAGATTGACCCCCATCGGGCGATTCCTCCGCGAGACCAGCCTCGATGAGCTGCCGCAACTGTTCAACATCCTGATCGGGCAGATGTCGATCGTCGGGCCGAGACCCCTCTACGAACGCCAAGCCGCCCTCTGGAACGAGCGACAGCGACGACGCCTCGAGGTTCGCCCGGGGCTGAGCGGCTATGCCCAGGTATACGGCCGCGGCGACATGACGCACGAAGACAAGATCGAACTCGACGTGTACTACGTTGAGAACCGCAGCTTCCTGCTGGACGGGAAGA
>CAZEJA010000363.1:0-3629 GCA_964512215.1 uncultured Planctomycetaceae bacterium | reverse complement strand
GCACCTCCATCCGTCCCCCGGGGGAGCGGCCCCTGGTCACGGCGGCCGGGCGGATGTTCTTCATCTTCGACTACGGCGTGACCGGCATGGAGGACCCGCGCCTGGGGCAGCACTGGGCCCTCATCGCGCGGGATGCATTCAACGGAACGGCGCTATGGGAGCGGAAGCTGACGACCTGGGGGCTGGACAAATGGAAGACGCAGGCCTTGCGGTTCTTCGGGGGCAACATGGCGCGACGCCTCGTCGCCGACGGCGACCGCGTGTACGTCACGCTGAACTACGGGGGCGACGTGCAGATTCTCGACGCGGGCACGGGCAAGACGGTCGGGGCGATCCCGAACACGGCCGGCGCCGCGGAGATCCTCGTCTCGGGTGATCGCGCCATTGTCGGCTGTCAGCAGGCGGCCAAGCGCGGCGCCGGGTCGGCGCGGATCGTCTGCTATGACATTCCGGGCGAGAAGATCGCCTGGCAGGCGAGAGAGGGCGGCTTCATGTCGCAGACGCTCACCGCGGGCGCCCGCGAGGTCGTGTACCACAACCGTCAGGCCCTGGTCTGCCTGAACCGCAGTGACGGCGAGGTTCGCTGGAAGCTCCCCGACAAGGCGTCGGGCGGACGTGGCGGGGGGAAGATGCTGATTCTGGTTGACGGCAAGGCCATTCTGTCGTCCGGCAAGGGGATTGTTGCCGTGTCTTTGGCTGGCGGCAAGCCCGTCTGGAAATCGCCCGGTCCCAAGGGCCAGTCCATGCGTGGGTACGATCTCTTCCACGCCCGGGGGTTGATCTGGTGCTCTGGAGACGGGGGCACGGTCGTCGGGTATGACGTCAAGAGCGGCAAGCAGGTCAAGCGGGTGGACGTCAGCGGCGTCCAGAGCGACGGGCATCACCTGCGCTGTTACCGCGCCAAGGCGAGCGAGGACTACCTCATCACGCAGTTCCGCGGCGTGGAGTTCCTGGGGCTGAGCGGACAAAAGCACTCCCAGCAGGACTGGCTGCGGGGCACGTGCACGTACGGCGTGATGCCCGCCAACGGGATGCTCTACGTGCCGCCGCATTCCTGCTACTGCTTCGCGGGCGCGATGTTCAAGGGCATGAACGCCTTCACCGGCGAGAGCAAACAGGAGCGGGAGGCGATCGCGAAGGCGTCCTCCATCGGCCCGGTCGAGACGGGCCCGGCGTTCGGCTTCATCGCCCCCGAGGCTGCGCCGTCCGAGAAGGCGTGGCCGAGCTATCGTCACGACGAGCGGCGCACCGGCGCGACGGCCAACGATATCGGCGGCTCGCTGAAGCGGACGTGGAAGGTGGGCCTCGGTACGGAGTTGACGCCCCCCGTGGCGGCGGAGGGTCGCCTTTACGTGGCAGCGAAGAATCGTCATACGATCCACGCCCTGGATGCCGCCAGCGGCGCGCAGTCGTGGACATTCACGGCCGACGCCCGCATCGATTCCCCGCCGTCGATCCATCGCGGTCTGCTTCTGTTCGGCGGGGCGGACGGCTTCCTGTACTGCGTCCGCGCGAGCGACGGGAAGCTCGCCTGGCGGAGACGGCTGGCGCCGCTGTCGCGCTGGATGGCCGTCGACGGGCAGCTCGAGTCGGTCTGGCGCCTCCACGGGAGCGTGACGGTGGTCGGGGACCTGGCCTACTGCTGCGCGGGGCGGTCCACGTACCTCAACGGCGGGCTCTTCCTCTACGCCGTCGACATCAAGACCGGGCAGGTCACCCATCGCGGACGGGCGGACACGGCCAGCAACACGCGCGTCGATGCGGTCGGTAAGCCCTTTGTGCCCTCCTACCACATTGAGGGCGGAAACTCGGATATCCTCGTCGCCCAAGGCGGGTCCATCTACCTCAACCAGATGAAGTTCTCGCCCGACCTGAAGCTCCAGCCGACCCGATACCTCTCCAAGGCGGAGATCACGAAGCGTCCGTCGATGAACCTCGACAACAAGCCGTACATGAACGAGGACATCTTCAGGCTTTCCTGGCGGGGAACGAAGTACACCACCTACGACAAGCTCGCGGGCCTGCTGGTCGACGAGCGGACGGGCGTCGGCGAGCACGATCTCGGGCTGCACCTGATGACGACCAGCGGCTTCCTCGACGCGACGTACTTCAGCCGCACGTTCTGGATGTACGCGAAGGTCTGGCCGGGTTTCAACCACGGCAACCTCGCCCCCAAGTGCGGGCAGCTGGTGGTCGTCGGCCCGGAGAACACCTATGCCCTGAAGGCTTTCACGTCGCGATACCCCCTCAGCCCGAAGCTCACGCCGCAGACGAAGGGCTACCTGCTGATCGTGGATACCAACGACAACGAGCCGACGCTGGACCCGCGCGCGTGGGCGAAGGACAAGGGCATGGGCTTCTCCCGCGGCGCGCCGCCGGTGTGGCATCAGTGGCTGCCCGTCCGCGTACAGGCGATGGTCCTGGCGGGCAAGACGCTCGTCGTCTGCGGACCGCCCGACGTGGTCAAGGAGGGCGACCCGATGGCCGCCTTCGAGGGGCGGATGGGAACCGAGTTGTGGACGGTCTCCGCGACGGACGGCAAGACGGTCGCGAAGCAGAAGCTCACCGAGTCGCCGATCTTTGATGGGATGATCGTGGCCGAGGATCGCCTGTACATCTGTACGAAGACCGGCGAGATCATCTGCATGATACAGGAATAGAGGTGGCAGGACCGGGCGGGCAGGAGACGTGCTGTGAAGAGAACACTCATGGGTGCATTCGTGCTGGCGCTGCTGGCGGCGCCGACGTGGGCGGTGGAGATCGTGATTCCGGCGAGCAGGATGTCCGCCAAGGACGGTCGGGTCGTGCCTTCGGACGGGAAGTGGGACGGGCTGGCTGTCTGTCACGGAACGGGGGGCTTCGAGCAGTGGACCGCCAAGATCAAGAAGTCCGGCGAGTACTACGTTCACTTCCTCTACAGTTCGGGGCAGGCCCGCCCCTGTACGCTGACGATCAACGACCAGAAGCAGCCGGCCGCGGTGTTGGGCGAGGCGACGGGCGGCTTCTTTGCGAAGGACCTGGCGTGGAAGACGTACGGCCCGTTCGAGCTTGGCAAGGGGGCGAACCGGATTCGCCTGGACGCAGCCAAGAACATGCCGCACTTCGGCGGGTTGGTTGTCTCGACCGACAAGGCGCCGCCCAAGGCGTCGGTGTTCGACAAGTGGATCGGCAAGGGCAAGGGGACGGTTGCGGGCAAGGGCAGGAAGCCCGCGCCGCCTCCGAAGAACGTAGTCATCACGGACGACCCGGCGGCGACGGCGGCGACGCGCAAGGCGCTGCTCGGACACTCGCCGCCCGTGGACAAGATCGTCTTCATCAAGCGACAGACGTACACCTCGAACCACTACTACACGGAGTATCTCAACAGCCAGTGGCGCCCGGGCGGTAATCTGTGCGTGCTGACGCTCGCCGACGGCAGCGTGCGGGAGATCGTGCCGAAGCTGGCCGGCGGGGTCTTCGGGCGGTTCGACCTGTCCTTCGACGCGAAGAAGATCGTCTTCGACTACAAGAGAGGCCCGCTGGAGGGGTATCGGATCTACGAGGTGAACGTCGACGGCACCGGCCTGCGTCAGATCACCTTCCCGCCGGACGACGAGCAGAAGCTCATCGAGAAGTACAAGCTCTCGCGG
>CAZEJA010000362.1:0-3640 GCA_964512215.1 uncultured Planctomycetaceae bacterium | reverse complement strand
ATCGCAATCAGTACGCCCGGCATCCGGTTACTCCTTTTGGGACCCGAGTTCAGCCAGCACGCTCGGGAACAGTTCGATGTTGGTATGGGGGAAGAAACTCGCCGACACGAACTCGTCCATGAATCCGGGGTCGGTGCTCAGCTCGAAGTAGGTGGTCATGTCCGCGATGCGGCGGATCTCCTCGTAGGCGTCGCTGCAGAGGGCCGCCAGTTTCGCCCCGGCGAGCGAGGCGTTGCCCACGAAACGCAGGCGCTCCGCGGGCAGGTCCGGCAGGAGCCCGATGAGTACGGCATTCTCCACGTTGAGAAAGTTGCCGAACGCCCCGGCGACCATGATCTCGGCGAGGTCCGCGAACGTCATGTCCAGCGCCTTGAGCAGCACCGCCGACGCCGCGTAGACAGCGCCCTTGGCGCGGAGAATGTCGCTGACGTCGCTCTGCGAGATGACCAGGTCCTTGCCGTTGCCCGACTGCTTGGCGGGGATGACGAGATACTCGAGTTCGCCGGCGTCGTTGGTGCGCACGCGCGACACGGACCCGTCGCCGCCGAGGCACCCGGTCTTGTCGATCACGCCCGCGCGGAGCATTTCCGCGATCAGGTCCACGTAGCCCGTCCCGGAAAAGCCCACGGGCGGGGCGGAGTTCACGGTCGAGAAGCTCAGCACGTGCTCGGCGTCGAGCAGGCGCATGTGCGTGATCGCGCCGCGGGTGGCGCGCATGCCGCACTCGCACTCGGCGCCCTCGAAGGCCGGGCCCGCCGAGGCGCTGGCGCAGACCAGGAAGTCGCCATTGCCGATCACGATCTCGCCGTTCGTGCCGATGTCGATCAGCATGCGAACGTCGTCGCTGTGGGTCATGCCCGTGGCGTAGATGCCCGAGACGACGTCGGCGCCGACGTAGCCGGCCACGCAGGGCAGGCAGTAGAGCAGCCCGCGGGGGTTGATCTTGAGTCCGATCTCCGCGGCCCGGAACGGCGGGAGGAGGTAGGCGGCCCCCACGTAGGGCTCGCGCCGGACGTTCTCGGCAGGGATGCCCAGCAGCAGGTGGATCATCGTGGTATTGCCCGCCACGCAGACGAACGAGATGTCCTGCGCCCCGAGGTGGTGACGCTGGGCGAGTTCGCCGATCAGTTCGTTCAGGTCGCCGACGATCGCATCCCGCAGGGCGCGCTCCTGGGCGGGGTCCTTCGAGGCGTGGATGATCCGGCGGATCACGTCGGCGCCGAAGGAGGCCTGCGAGTTGTACTTCGCGGCTTGGCCCAGCGTCTGCCCGTCGCGGAGGTCCACGAGATGGCAGACCACGGTGGTCGTGCCCACGTCGGCGGCGATGCACATGCCCTGCCTGGTCGTGTCGCCCGGGGTGATGTCGACGATCTCCGTCAGCGGGCCTCGGTAGCCCGTCACGGCCGTCACCTTCCAGTCGCCTTCTCGCAGCGCGCGAGGCAGGCGCCGCGTGACCTTCAGGCCCATCTGGAAATCCCCCTCCACGTCGGCCTTCCGCAGCCCCTGCTCCAGCCGCTGCAGGTCGGAGAGGTTGTTCTCCAGCGTGGGCACGGGCAATTCCAGGTAGGTCTTGCGGACCAGCGGCGCCAAGCGCAGTCCGCGACGTGCGGTGCGGCTGACGTCGGTCAGCCGGGGGACCTCGCCTTCGACGTACTCGGGGCGGCCAGCCAGTTGCGTCTCCGGGGGAATCTCGACAACCAGGTCCGACTCGACCGTCCCCTCGCAGGCCAGGATGTGGCCTTCCTGGATTTCCTGGTGGGTGAAGAACTCCGTCGAGCCCCCGGCGGCCTTGCCGTCGCGCACGATCACGCGACAGCGCCCGCAGACGCCGTCGCCGCCGCACAGGCCGTTGACAAACACGCCGCACTGATTGGCAGCAGCCAGGATCGTCGTCCCGCCGGGGACTTCGACCGTTACGTCGTCGGGTTGAAAGTGGACGTTGTGTTTCTTCGACATACTGCCGCCCCGTGGGCGACGGTCCGAGTGCGTCCGGGCCGCCCGCCTACGCCGCCTTCCAGTCGTTCTTGAGATAGGCCCCGATCCCCGAGGCGTCCTTCGGTCCGATCATCACTTCCCATCCGGACTCCTCGGCCAGCGTTGCCGACAGTACCGCGACGCGCCCGGGGATGACGATCCGCCGATGCTCGACGGCCTCCTCGGCGCCGGACGAACGGATGGCGGCTGTGATGGTCTCCGGATTGAACTTGTCCGCCGCCCAGGCCGTCAGCACGCTCGTGCCCTCGGTGTCGACCGCGAGGATGCGGCACGGAACGCGGGAGGCCTCCACCTCCGACTCCACCGAGTAGTAGCTCAGCGAGAAGTTGGTGGTCACCAGCAGCGGGCTCTGGGGCGTGACCTCGCCGATGTCGTAGATCCTGGGTTCGACCTGCACGGGCTTCTGCGGGTCGGTGTAGATGTTCTGCCGCGTCGTGAGGATCGGCGCCAGCAGGTGCCCTTCCCACGCGTTGGACACGATCACACCCGCGTACTTGCAGACGAACTCGCACGCTTCCAGCGCCGCGGAGGCGGTGTCCTCGCCGTCCGCCCAGGCCAGCGTCGGGCAGCCCAGCGGGCGGAACTTCTTGTTCAGCGCCGCGCGGCGGGTCTGCGTCAGGAACGCCAGCGCTTCGGATGCCGAGACGCGACCGGGGGAGATCAGCACGTCCTTGACGCCCTTGCTGCTCAGCGCGTCGACGGTATCCGCGACAGTCTGCAGGTCGCCCGTAACGCAGAGCGGCGCCTTGGCCTGCTCGGCCAGGGCGGCCAGGTCGTCGGCGCCCGCGCCGCCCGTGCAGCACAGCACGGGTCGCGCGCCGGCCAGCGCGCCTGTTGCGGCGGCGGAGATGGGCTCGATCGCGTCGCTGACCAACACGACGCCCGCGCCCAACGTGTCATGGACCGTCTTGGCCGCGGCGGCGAACGTGTCGGCCGACCCGGACTCGTTGATCAGCGCGATCATGTCCGGCGTGATCGTCTCGCCCACGCGATGGAAGTTGAGCGCCCCGAACGCCTTGCACGCCTGCGGCAGGTCGCCCGTATCGGACAGCGTCAGCGCGACGGCCGGCGGGTGATGGAATCGCTCGTCGTGACGGAAGAGCACCGTCTCCTGCCCGATCTCGATGGGCTCGGGGTCGGGGCCCAGCTTCACCAGGCGCTGCGGCGGGGCCGACGCCTCGTCCAACTCGCCGCGGGCGTCGTCGCTCAGGCGGGTGCAGTCGTCCAGGCCCGCCTGCCCGGCGGCGACTTTCATCGCAAACGCCAGACACGTCGGCAGCCCGCACTCCTTGCAGTTCTCCTTCGGCAACTGCTTGTAGATATCCAGTCCCTTCAGTGCCATGTCCGTCTCCTGTCGTCGGGCGGCCGATCCCGTAGCGGCCGCCTGGGAAATGATCCGATCAGAAAATCGCTTCCATCATCATCGCCGGATGCTCGACCTTCGCAAGATATTCCAGCAATTCCTCGGAGGTCGTCGCGACCGTTTCGTCGCCGATCTTGTCCACGAACCCGTCGTCGAGCCCCGCCTCGGCGGCGGCGTGCTCCAGCTTCTCCCGCAGGGCTTCCTTGAGTTCCTTCGGCATCCAGACCAGCCTTCCCAAGCCGGCCTCGGCACTAATAAATTTCCTGCTGGCCAGGTACAGCC
>CAZEJA010000361.1:0-3642 GCA_964512215.1 uncultured Planctomycetaceae bacterium | reverse complement strand
ACTGCGTTGCCGACGGGAAGGTGCGCGACCTGACGGGTACGGCCGCCGCAGTGCCGCGCGGTGAGCTGACGTTGAAACGGGACGGTGCGTTCGACTTCCTCCGGTTGGACGGCAGTAACAGCGTGGCGGTCACGGAGGATATGACGTCGCCCGCCTTGCCCCGGAAGGACATCACGGCCGCGGCGTGGGTGCGTGTGGATCGGGTCCTCGAATGGGGCGCGATCGTCGGGGCCGTGCAGGACAACGGGAACTACGAGAAGGGCTGGCTGCTCGGGTTCCGGAAGAACCGCTTCTGTTTCGCAATCAAAGGCAAGGGCGGGACGAAGCTGACGTACCTGACGGCACCGCAAACCTTCGAGCCCGGGCGGTGGTACCACGTCGCGGGCACGTACAACGGGGCGACGATGACCGTCTACGTCGACGGCAAGACGGTCGCGACGTCGACCGAACAGTCCGGCGCGATCGACTACCCGCCCCGCGCGTTCTACGACCTCGGCGCGTACCATGACGACAACGAGTTCCACAAGATCACCGGCGGGTTGCACGAGGTCCGCGTCTACAAGCGGGCGCTGAAGGCGGCGGAAGTGCAGGCCGCCTTCAAAGCGACCACGCCACCGGGACCGCCCGAATCGCCGGTGCCCGCCAAGCCGGCGCCGCCCGAGGGGGATCCGTTCGCGCAGCCGAGTCCGTTTCCGAGCGACGTCCGTATGAAGATCTGCGAAGCGGCGGCGGAACAGATCCTGGAGGACTCTCGCGTTCGCAAGGGGCTCTGCCTGGTCATCGGGGCCGGTGAGGGGCGGTGGGCCTACGAGATTGCCCGTCGGACGGACCTGCGGGTGATCGGCATTGAGGTGAACGCGAAGAAGGTGGCGGCTGGGCGGGAGCGACTGCAGAGGATCGGCGCGTACGGCAAGCGGATCGTTCTGCACCAGGGCACGCCGGCGAAGCTGCCGTACCCGAAGTACTTCGCGAACATGGTTCTGTACGATCCGTCGACCGTCCCACAGGCCGAAGTCAACCGCGTGCTGCGCCCGGACGGAGGCGAGGCGTGGTCTTGCACGGCCGGGAATTCTCGCTGGCGGGTCAAGCGCCGCGAGGCGCTGATCGGAGCAGGCGAGTGGACGCACGGACTGGCGGATGTGGGCAACACCGCCTGCAGCGGTGATCGCCTTGCAGCCGGTCCGTTGGCGCTGCAGTGGTTCGGGCGACCGGGCCCGCGACAGATGATCGACCGCCACCACCGCAACGTCCCGCCACTCTACAAGGACGGTCGCCTGTTCGTGCCCGGCGACGAGGTCTACTTCTGCCTCGATGCCTACAACGGGACGATCCTCTGGCAGACAGCCGTGCCGGGGTCACGACGGCTGGGTGTGTTCCTCGACTGCTCGAATATCGTTGTGGACGAGGACAGCTTCTACGTCGCCGCGGGGGAGACGTGCACGGCCTTCGACGTGGCGACGGGCAAGGTCCGCCGCACGCTGGCCATGCCGCAACTGATCTCGGGGCAGAAGCGGGCCTGGGGGTATCTCGCCCGCACCGGCGACCTGCTCGTCGGCAGCGGTCGCAAGGAGAAGTCCACCTACACGCAGACCAGCCGCGCCGCGGACAACGAACTCTGGTACGACAACATGTCCCTGGTGACGAGCGACTACCTGTTCGCACTCGACCGCGCCGGCCGGGAGCGTTGGACGTACCGGGGCGGCGGCGTGATCCTCAATACGACCATCACCATCGGCGACGGGCGGGTGTATTTCCTGGAGAGTCGCGCCCCCAAGGCGCTCGCCAACAAGTTAGGACGGATGCCGATGGGCACGTTCCTGCCTGGCCCCAACCGTCTCGTTGCGCTCGACGTGCAGACGGGCAAGCCGGCGTGGCAGCGCGAGGTCGACCTCGCCGACTGCCGCCTGATCGCGTACCTGAGCTACGCCAAGGGCAAGCTGCTGCTGAGCGGCAACAAGTACGTCAACAAGAAGCTGTGGTACTTCTTCTTCGGCCTGGATGCCGCCACGGGCAGCGACGTGTGGAAGCGGTCGCACAGCAGCGGGTACGGCGTGCGGGGCTCACACGGCGAACAGAACCGCCACCCGACCATCGTGGGCGATACGGTGTACGCCTATCCGCTGGCCTACCACCTGCAGACGGGCGAGCCGGTGGGCGAGTGGAAGTTCGGTCGCAGCGGGCACGGATGTGGGGGAATCTCGGCCTCGATGGGCGCCATCTTCTGGCGCGGCGCGAATCCGCAGATGAGGTCGCTCTCGCCCGGCAGCAAGGCCGAGCGGATCAACCACGTGACGCGCCCGGGCTGCTGGATCAACATCATCCCCGCCGGCGGAATGGTGCTGATCCCGGAGGCCTCCAGCGGCTGCACCTGCGCGTTCCCGATGCAGACGTCGTTGGGATACATCCCTGTAAGGCGGAAATGAGTCAGGAGGAGGGCGCAACCGGCGCAGTGCGTAAGGGGTTTCGATTTCGGATTGCGGATTTCGGATTGCGGATTGTTGAGTCCCGGAGGGACGCTACGAGAATAGCCCAGCGATTCATCGCTGGGAACTGGGGGTGTTCCGCAGGGGGAGTCCCGTAGGGACGATTGAAGGGGGCGCCGTCGAGGAGCACTTCAGCCGTCCCTCCGGGACTGACGGGGGGGCGTAGACATCCGGGTCCCAGCAGTGAACTGCTGGGCTATTCTCACACCGTCCTTACAGGACGGATTCCTCCGGGACGCATTCAGTTGATTCCACTGGTCAATCGGTGTGCGGCTGGGTACGCTTACGTTTTCCGGATGCGGTGACTTCCAATGGAAAGGCAGCGACGATGAGCGCAACGGCTTCTCAGGACATGACACGGCGGAGTTTCCTGCGGGCGTGTGGGATCGGGGCGGGGGTTGCGACGGCGGGCGGCGCTGCGAGCGGCATGGCGCGGGAGGCTCGGTCGCGCAAGCCGAACATGATCTACATCCTTGCTGACGATCTGGGTTACGGCGATCTGGGCTGCTACGGGCAGAAGCGGATCAAGACTCCCGTGCTCGACCGCATGGCCGCCGAGGGGATGAAGTTCACCGACAACTACGCGGGCAGCACGGTCTGCGCGCCGTCGCGCTGTGTGCTGATGACCGGGCTGCACACGGGGCGCTGCTGGGTGCGCGGCAACGGCAAGGGCGCGGCGCAGGCCCTGCGAGACAAAGACGTGACGGTGGCCGAACTGCTCAAGAAGGCCGGTTATGCGACGGGGCTGACCGGCAAGTGGGGCCTGGGCGACGAACTGCCGGGCACCACGCAGGGCATGCCCACCCGCCAGGGCTTCGACTACTTCTACGGCTACCTCAGCCAGCACCACGCGCACAACTACTACCCGACGTTTCTGGTGCGGAACGAGACGCGCGTCAAGCTGCCTAACGTCGTGCCCAACGAGGGCGCGTGGGGGCAGGGCAAGGCGAGCAAGAAGGTCGTCTACAGTCACGACCTCATCGCCGCCGAGGCGCTGAAGTTCGTTGAGGAGAACAAGGACCGCCCGTTCTTCCTGTACTACGCGCTGACGATCCCGCACGCCAACAACGAGGCCCGCAACGAGGGCATGGAAGTGCCCGACTACGGCATCTACAAGGACCTCGACTGGCCCGAACCGCAGAAGGGGCACGCCGCGATG
>CAZEJA010000360.1:0-3648 GCA_964512215.1 uncultured Planctomycetaceae bacterium | reverse complement strand
CCCCAGCGCCCGGTGCCCCAGCAGCGTCACGACGGCCGAGTCCACGCCGCCCGACAACGCGTTCACCGCCAGCCCGTCTCCCACGGCCGCGCCGATGGCCTTGACCTGCTCGTCAATAAACGCCTCCACATCCAGGTCCTGCAACAGAATCTCGTTCGCTTCCATAGCTGATCTTCCCTTTCCTGCGACTTGGTTCCCTGACCCGTGAATCTCAAACGCACAACCCTCCCCAACCGGAGAAGGTCCCCGCCATTGTCCCCACCCCCGCCCACGTTCGCAAGCAGCAGGTCGGGCATACCTGCCCGACATGCATCCGGGGTCTGTGCTGAGGTCGTCGGGCTGGCGCCCCTGCGAGGCTGGGGGGGCGGGGGCGCTTCCTCCGGGGGCTCACTCCCCCGGCTACGTACTGGCGGCCCTTCGGGCCTCTTCATGGATGGGGTCGGACTGCATTCCCAGGGCTGAAGCCCTGGGATATTTCCCGTTGGGCCTTCGGGCCTGCGCACGCCCAAGCTTCGCTTGAGCGTGGCACCCGGCCGGCGTGGCAGGTTCGTTGTTACTGATTGCTGACTGCTGAATGCTGAGTGCTGACGGCTGATGGCTGAGAGCTTTCCCGCAAAGTGGGGACAGTCCCAGACGGCGGGACAGTCCCCATTTTGCTCCCATCTTGCTTGTCAGTCTTTCAGTTCGAGGATATCGATCTTGCGGAACTCGCAGGGGTGGCTTTCGGACTGGATGGAGATGGTTCCGCCGGTGAGCATCTTCTTGGCGCCGGCCTCGATGAGCTTCTTGGCGTCCTTGCCTTCGTCCAGTTGCGGGTCGGTGTAGGTCAGGACGACCTCGCCCTCGCAGATGTGCTTGATGGTGTTGCCGCGGACCTCGACCTCGGCCGTCACCCACTGCTCGCCGTCGTAGGTCTTGGACTTCGAGTTGATCACGTGCTTCTTGGTCAGCTTGCCGTCCAGCACGACGTGCGTGCCGGGCGTGCAGAGGTTCACGGTCGACCGCTTGCCCTTGCCCGTGCCGCCCAGCAACTGCACCTCGATGGAGACGGGGAAGTTCTGGTCCTTCGCCATGCTCTCGGGCGACTGGCCGTGGATCATGATGCCGCTGTTGCGCTTCGCCCAGCCCGCGCCGTCGGAGAGCTGCTCGCCGACGAAGCGATACTCCACGCGGAGGCGGTAGCTGGAGAACGTCTTGTTGTAGAACAGGTGCCCGAAGCGGTTCTTGAACTTGTCCTCGTACTTGTCGTAGCAGACCTTCAGCACGCCGTCCTCGACGCGGAAGGTGTCGCCGAAGTTCTCGCCCGCCTCGTAGCCGCGGATCTTGGGCGTCCAGTCCTTGATGTCCTTGCCGTTGAACAGCTGGATCCAGTTCTCCTTCGGGGCGTCCTTGGCGGGCTTGTCCTTGGCGCCGAGGGCCATCGGGACCAGCACGAGAGCGATCAGGCATGCGGCGACGAGCGTAGTGCGTGTCATGGTGTTGTCTTCCAGTTCATCGAGGAAACTCTCGCCCGCGCCCGTCGCGGGCCTCTGGAGGAGATTCTACCGTATCGCGTCCGCGCAGGAAAGCCCGCACAGGCTTGTCGGGAGGCTGTACGGGAGAGTACCATGACGGCAGCCCACGGTGATCGTGGGCTGGTGTGCATGCGGGCATTCGACAGCAAGCAGCGAGGATCGGATGAAGCGACGGCTTTCGTGGGTTCTGGTGGCGGCCTTGGCGGTGGGGGGGATGACGGTCTCGGTCGCTTCGGCGGAGCGGTCCGTCGAGCAGGCGTGGGGCGAGCAGTACCGGGAGCTGGAGGGGCAGATCAAACGCCTCCGGAAACAGGTGAAGGCGTTCCGGGGCCGCCTCGACGTCGAAGCCCTGGACCGACAGGCGCTGATCCTGCCGACCGATAGGGATCCGCTGGATGTGGTCCTGCGGCGGACGACGGCGCTGCTGGCCTACTTCAAGGGTCGCGAGATGCTGTCGGCGGGGGTGCTGGCGGGGTTTGAGCGGGAGTTGTCCAAGCTGTCCGCCGCGGCGAAGTCGGCGTCGAAGGTGACGCCGAAGAAGAGATCGAAGTCGGATTCCCGGGCCCGCGTGAATCTCTTCCCGCGGGTCTGCGCGTTACGGCGCCGCGTCGCACTGGCGAATCCGCTGCTGGGTTTTGATGACATCGTCTGCATGCTCGAACAGCCGGGCAACAAGCGGATCATCGAACAGGCGCGGGCGGCGTTCCCCGGGCACAGCGACGGCGGCGGGCCGATTCTCCTGCGGGACTTCAAGGCAAAGGCGACGCCGGCGGAGCTGCTCAAGGGCGTTCGCGTGACGGCGGGGCGGTGGAAGGGCAAGGAACTGGTCGGCAAGTTCTCCGGGCTGGAACTGAACTACAACGGCAAGGAACTGCTGTTCGCCGCGACGACCGATGCGGACGTCTGGCACGTCTTCCGGTTCCACCTGGACACGAAGAAGCTGGAACAGTTGACCGACGGACCGGCCGACGACTTCGACCCGCACCAATTGCCCTCGGGTCGGATCGTCTTCACGTCGACGCGGCGCGGCGGCGTGGGGCGGTGCGTAATCAACCCCAAGGCGTTGACCTACACGCTGCACTCGATGGAGCCGGACGGCAGTGACATCATCTGCCTCAGCTTCCACGAGACCAACGAATGGGCGCCGACGGTGACCCACCAGGGCAAGCTCGCCTACACGCGGTGGGACTACGTGGACCGCCACTGGGGGACCGCCCATCACTACTGGGAGTGCTTCCCCGACGGGCGCGACCCGCGGAACTTCCACGGCAACTACCCGCTGCCGTTCTCGGCCATGAGGGATGGCCTCGAGCCCAAGGACTACGGGAAGCGCGGGCTCATCTACGGGCGACTGCTGCGGCCGGACGCGGAGTTGTCCTTCCGCCCGATCCCGAACTCCCCCAAGTACACCGGCACGGCCGTCGGACACCACCAGGGCTTCTCGGGGAGTTTGATTCTGCTCGACCCGCGCATCCCCGACGACGGCCGGATGGCGCAGCTCAAGCGGATCACGCCCGAGTACTACTTCCCCGAAGTGGAGAAGCACGCCACGCACACGTTCGGCACGGCCTGGCCGCTCAGCGAGGACTTCTATCTCTGCAACTACAACTGGGGGCTGTACCTGCTCGACCGGTTCGGCAATCTCGTCGTGATCCACGATCCGGGCAAGGGCAAGTACCGCGTGCGCGACCCGTTCCCGCTGCGGTCGCGGAAGATGCCCCCCGTGCTGCCCGTGATGACGTGGCAGGGCAAGCGCGGCGGGCGCCCCGACCACCGCCGAGCGGTCATCAGCGTGATGAACGTCTACGAAGCCGACGAGGTCGCCACGCTGCCGAAGGGCGTCAAGGTCAAGTGGATGCGCATCGTCCAGGTGATCCCCCAGATGCTCGATAACTGGTTCAGCCGGGAATCCGTCTCGCAGATCTCGTTCGCCACGGACTCCATCGGCCGTCTGCCGCTCGGGATCGTGCCCGTGGAAGAAGACGGCAGCGTCTACTGCGAAGCGCCCGTCGGCAAGGCGATCTACTTCCAACTGCTCGACGAGAACGGCATGGCCGTCCACTCGATGCGGTCGGCGACGTACGTGCATCCAGGCGAGCACCTGTCCTGCATCGGCTGTCATGAGGACAAGTGG
>CAZEJA010000359.1:0-3649 GCA_964512215.1 uncultured Planctomycetaceae bacterium | reverse complement strand
TCGTTGATACACCACTCCTTACCGCTTAACTTAGGACCATTGGGGACACCATACTGGAAAATGCGGGGACACGAAATACGGAAATCCGAGGACACCAGGAGATTGCGGGGACAGATGATCTGATTGCAGCGGATGTTCAGTGGGTCCGGCTGGGGAGGCGGAGTTTTTGGCCGACGGCGAGGTGTTCGGGCTGGATGGTGGGGTTGAGGGTGGCGAGTTGGCGCCAGCGGTGGCCGCTGCCGAGGCGACTCTGTGCGATGCTCCAGAGCGTGTCGCCCTGGCGGACGACGTAGTGCTGCTCCCCTGCTCGCGCCGGCGACGGCGGGCGGACGGGGGGACGAGGCGCCACGGTGCGTGCGGGGCGCGGGGCGGGACGGGAGGAATCGGACACGGACGCCATCGCCACCGACGCCAGGGCGGCGGCCGAAGCACGGTGGAACAGCCCCCGCGGACCGGCCTTGTCGCGCCGGTAGTCCCGCATAGCCAGGTGATCGCGCCAGACCGCCAGCGCCAGGTCCGGACGCCGGGCGTGTCCGCCCGAGAGGGTCCGCTCGACCGCGGCGAAGCCTCGCCGGTGCAGGCGCGTCGCTCCCGCGCTGGACTGCCCGCCGGCCATGTCCCACGTGCCGTGCAGGATCTCGACGGGCAGGCGCCGCGCGGGCTGGGTGACGGGGATGCGGTCGATCATGCCCATGTCGAACGTGCAGCTCCGCGCGATCAGCATGCTGAACTTGTCGGGGTGCTGCAGGCCGGTCCAGATCAGGGGATACCCCCCCGCCGAGAAGCCCGTCAGCAGGACGCTGTCGGCGTCGATGCGGTAGAGGCGCCTCACGTCCCGCAGGACGGCGAGGATCGACTGCTCGTCGCGATCGAGGTCGGCGTACCAGAGCGACTGGATGCGCGGCAGGACGCCCTGCGTGCTGCGGAGCTGCGGGGCGGCGACGAGGAAGCCGAACTCCTCGGCCAGCATCTTCCATTCACGAATCTGCCCGCCGTAACTGTCGAATCCGTGCGTGCCGTGCAGCGTGATCACGAGCGGCCAGGTCCGGCTGGCCGTGTAGTTGCTGGGCACGTAGATATCGTACCGCGTGTCCGTGCCGGGCTCGACGTAGCCGATGGGCCCGACGGGCGTGTTCTGCGGCTGGGTGACGCACCCCGACCCCGCCGCGAGCAGCAGCGCGACAACCCCCCGCGAAGACAACCTGCGTATAGACATAGACATCCCTGCTGAAACCGATCCGATGGATTCCGGCGAGCGTCTGCAGACCACCGCGACGGATTTCCCCTTCTATCGGCACGTCGCCGCGCGACACGCGAGCGAGAATTCCGCGTCGGAAGTCTACCGGCTTGCGGGGTGCGCGTCTACAGGCGATACTCAACGTTCCATGCCGCAGAGAGCAACGAGGAGAGCGAACGTGAGTGAACGGATCAGCCGCCGGAGATTCCTGAGGGGGCTCAGCGTGAGCGCCGGCGTCGGCGCCTGTCGCGGGGTCCTGGGCGCTGCCAGACCGGCTGGGGCTTCGGCTCGCAGGCCGAATGTCATTCTCGTGATGACAGATGACCAGGGGTACGGCGACCTGGGGTGTCACGGGAATCCGGTCATCAAGACCCCGAACCTGGACCGCCTGCGCGAGCAGTCCGTCCGCATGACCGACTTCCACGTCTCTCCCTTCTGCACGCCGACGCGGGCGGCCCTGATGACGGGGCGCTACTCCGCCCGCACGGGCGCCTATCGCACGAGCAGCGGGCGGACCATGCTGGGGCGCGACGAGGTGACGATGGCCGACCTCTTCGCCCGCGCGGGCTACGCGACGGGCATGTTCGGCAAGTGGCACCTCGGGGACAACTACCCGTTCCGCCCGCAGGATCGCGGGTTCGGGCATGTACTGTGGCACCGCTGCGGCGGGTTGGTGCAGATCTCCGACTATTGGGGCAACGACTACTTCGACGACACGTACGAACTCAACGGGACCATGCGGAAGTTCAACGGCTACTGCACGGATGTCTGGTTCGACGGGGCGCTGAAGTTCATCGAGGCGAACCGCCGGCGCCCCTTCTTCGCCTACATTCCGACCAACGCCCCGCACGGGCCGTTCCTGGTCGCGGACAAGTACAAGCAGCCGTACGCGAAGCAGGGCATTGACGCCCGGCGGGCGGCGTTCATGGGGATGGTGACGAACTTCGACGAGAACATGGGGCGCCTGATGCGGAAGCTCGACGAGTGGGGCCTCGCGGACAACACGATCCTGATCTACATGACGGACAACGGCTCGGCCGCCGGGGCCGTCTGGGCGGGGCTGGATTCGCTGCCGAGCAAGGGCTTCAACGCGGGGATGCGGGGCAAGAAGAGTTCGCCTTACGACGGCGGACACCGCGTGCCCTTCTTCCTCCGCTGGCCGGCGGGCAAGCTGGGTTCGCCGCGCGACGTCGACCGCCTGACCGGGCACATCGACGTGATCCCGACGCTGATGGACCTGTGCGGGATGAAGCGTCCGGACGGTCCGAAGCTGGACGGGGTGTCGATGGCGCCCCTGTTGCGGGATGCCGACGCGCCCTGGCCGGACCGGGTGTTCCACACGCAGATCCACGGCGGCGCGGGCTTCCGCGCGCCGGGCAACCCGTGGGACGGATCGGCCGTCCTGACGGAACGCTGGCGCCTCGTGCACGGCAAGCATCTCTACGACATCCAGGCCGACCCGTCGCAGAGCACCGACCTGGCCGCGAAGCAGCCGGCTGTATTCAAGCGACTCCGCGCCGCCCACGAGAGGTGGCACGCCGACGTCTCCCGGGGCAAACAGCCCTGCCACATCATTCTTGGCGGCGCGGAGGACCCGATGACGCTGACCAGCCAGGACTGGTACCTGCCCGTGGAGAATCCCCCGTGGAGTCAGGGGCACGTCCGCGGCGCCAAGGGCGGCAACGGCGCGTGGAACGTGGAGATCGAGCGGGCGGGGGCGTTCGAGATCGCGCTGCGTCGCTGGCCGGCGGAACTGGACGTGCCGATCACCGCGGCAATCAGGGGAGGCAAGGCAATCAAGGCCGTCAAGGCAAGGCTGAGAATTGGCAACGTCGACCAGACCGTGCCGGTCGGCGAGAATGACAAGGCCGCAATGTTCCACGTGGAACATTCCGCGGGCACGATGACGATGCAAACATGGTTTCTCGACGAGAAAGGCAACGGCCGCGGGGCGTACTACGTGTACGTGAAGCGCCTGCGGTAGCCGCACTGCGATAGAAAGGGCATGTGATGAAGATGACGTGGACGACGGGATTGCTGATGATCGTGCTGCTGGCCGTGGTGGCGGCGCCGCTGGCGGCTGCGGAGGGCAAGAAAGACGCGGACCACGACAAGCGCATCGCCTGGTGGCGCGAGGCGCGGTTCGGGCTGTTCATCCACTGGGGCCTGTATGCCCCTCTCGGCGGCGAGTGGGAGGGCAAGGACCACGGCAAGGAGATGGGCGGCGCCAGCGCCGAGTGGATCATGCTCCGCGCCCCGGTCCCGACGCCCAAGTACGCGGCGCTCGCCCCGCAGTTCAACCCCGTGAAGTTCGACGCCAGGCAGTGGGTCGGCGTGGCCAAGGCGGCGGGCATGAAGTACCTGGTCATCACGGCCAAGCATCACGACGGCTTCTGCATGTTCGATACGAAG
>CAZEJA010000358.1:0-3699 GCA_964512215.1 uncultured Planctomycetaceae bacterium | reverse complement strand
ATCCGCGAAGTGCACGCTGCGGTCCGACTCCGGCCAATACTTCTTCAACTCCGTCTTGAGGAACTCGATGACGTCGTCGCCCTTCTCGATGCGCTTCTCGTGGTAGGCGGTCTGCAGGTCCTCACAGATTCGCACCGCCGACGCGACGCCGAGGTCGGCCTGGATCAGCGTCGCCTCCAGATCGTCCAGCAGGTCCTCGTCGAGCTGCCGCCCCGACAGCATCGACCGCAGCGATTGGACGAACTTCTCCCGCGTCCGACCCAGGCCGGCTGCGAGCTTCTCGATTGCTTTGCGGAGTAACGCCATCTGTTCCTTCTTCTTAGCAGGGATGAACCTACCTACGGCAGGCAGGCGCAGATGAACGCGGATACAGCACTATTCATACGCGTCGGAGCGTGCGGACTCAAGCTTTGTGCTTTCCTCAAGGCCTTCCCGGACTCTGCCGGTGCATCGCAACAAACTCTACAGCCCCCGCAAGGGGGCGACACAACAGTAGCCCGGTCCGTCAGGGCCGGGGGCAAGGGCGGCCTTCCCTCCCCGGAAGCCCCGGAGGAGCGACAGAGAGACCCGCGCGGATTTGTGTCGCTCCTTCGGGGCTCCTTCCTGCGGAAGGGCCTGCTTTCCCGGGCCTCACGGCCCGGGCTACTGTTGTACCGGCCCTGACGGGCCTTACCAACGCCCTGCCGTTTTCCCCTGTCGTTATCTGCGTTCATCTGCGCCTGCCTGCCGTAGGTAGGTTCATCCCTGCTAGTCCTTTTTTCCGGAAACCCGAACCAGCACCACCCCGTGGGGAGGAACGTCGATCTGGAAACTGCCGTCGAACCCCCCGAGGTCTTTCTGTCGCCACACGTCGCGAACGACGTGCTTGCCCCGGATGCCGAGGTCGGACCACTTGACGGTGACGGCGTGCGGTTCGAAGTCGTCGAGGTTGAACAGGCCCACCGCCCGGCCGCCGTCGGCGAGGGCCTTCGCCCAGGTCTGCGTGTACTTGTCCTGAGCGATCCGCCCCGCCTGCCGCCCGAGCGGGTCCTGATTGACAGCGAGGACTTCGTCGTTGCTCAGCAACGCGATCGTGAACTCGTCCAGCTTCGTCATGTCGCAGCCGAGCAGCAGTGGCGAACTCAGCAGGCACCAGAGGCTGATGTGCGTGTACTGCTCGTCGGGCGTCAGGCGGGTGGGGTGGGGCTTGCCCCAGCCGACGTGCCCGACCACGAGCATGTCCGAGTCGTTCCAGTGCCCGGGGCCGGCGAAGGTCTTCCACGGATCCTGCTCGAATCCGATGCCCGCCACCGACCGCCAGGTGTCCTGGATGTCGCCCGTGGTCCGCCAGCAGTTGGCGAGCTTCGCCCAGTCGGCGGCGCCTTCAATCGGCGCGGTGTTCGACAGGCTGTAGACGATGTCCCGCCCCGACGCCCGCAGGGCCTGCCGCATCCGCCGGGCGGCGGGGACGCTGATGGGGTTCCAGTCGTACTTGAGGTAGTCGATCCCCCAGGCGGCGAACTGCTTCGCGTCGACGCCCTCGCAGCCGACCTTGCCCTCGTACCACTTCCGCTCCAGCATGTCTTCCTTGCTGAAGCCCCGCTGCGGCGCGACGTACGCGACCTCGCCGGTCGAGCCGCCCGGGTAGCCCGCGTACGACATCACCCACGGCGTGGAGTAGATGCCCACCTTCAGACCCATCGCGTGGATCGCGTCGCACAGGCCTTTCATGTCGGGGAACTTCTCGTTCGGCTGGAGCGGCTTCCCGGGAGCCGGCCGCTTGCCCTGCCAGCCGTCGTCGATATTGACGTACGTCCAGCCGTGGTCCGCCAACCCGCTGGACACCATCGCCCGGGCGGCGGCGAGGACCCTGTCCCGGTCCACCTTCTCGCCCCAGCAGTTCCAACTGTTCCACCCCAACGGCGGGGTCAGCGCGATCCGCTCGCCGACGACCAGGCGGAGCTTCCTCTCCGTCCGGCCGTGGGCGTTGGACGCGCGGAGCGTCACGTCGTAGCGGCCGGCCTTGGCGACGGAACCCGTGATCCGCCCGGTGGCGGCATCGATCTTCAGCCCCTCGGGCAGGCATGCGGCGCTGAAGCGGATCGGACGCTCGCCCGTGGTGGGAACCGCGTGAACGGCGGGCGAGCCGGGACGGACACCCACCACGGCCGGCCCGTTGATGCGAGGCGATTCCGGCGACGGGGGCGTAAGGATGTACGGCTCGTGGATCATGCGGGCCAACCCTTTCGGGCGCGCGCCGGTGACCTCAAATCGTGCATCCGCCCAGTCGGCGTGATCGTTGTCGATGCCGTTGCCCCCGTCAGCAACCAGCAGGGACAACACCTTCACGCCGGTCACGTCCAGGTCGACCGGCTTGGCGGCGTCGCCCGCTTTCATCGCGCCGCTGGACCACAACAGCTTCCCGTCTGCGAGGACGCGGAACTCGACGCGGGCGGATGTGCCCTTCGCCTCGTCGTCGACACCGACCATCGCGGTGAACTTCTTCGTCCCGCCGTCCAGCAGGAGGTAGAGACGGCTGCGAGCGTGCGTGCCGACGCCGCGGGTGAACTTGCGCCCCGCGATGGACATCTCCGCGCCGCGGACGGCGCGTTTCTTCCGGGCGAAGAGGCGGTCTTGGCGCATCCGCCCGACGTTGAGTTCGTCCAGCCAGACGGTCTCCGCCGACGCAGCCGTCGCCCACGCCGCGACGAGCAGCATCGCACACGCGGCCCGGCGGATCACGGCACCGGCTCCGGATCGGGAGGAGGGTCGGCTGCGGGAGGCGCGCCGCCCAGCACTTCGCCCGCGACGGCGTCGAGGACGCCGTTGATGAACCGCGGGCTCTCGCTGGTGGAGAACTCGTGGGCGAGCTTGAGGGCTTCGGCGATGACGACCTTGAAAGGCGTGGACCCGTCGCGGAGTTCCGAGACGGCCATTCGCAGGATGTTGCGGTCCACCATCGCCAGGCGGGAGAGGCTCCAGCGACGGGCGTGGCGGGCCAGCAATTCGTCGCAGTCGTCGCGGTCGGCGAGGGTCTGCTGGACGAGCCGCCGGGCGGCGCCGGCTGTTTCCGGCGGCTGATCGGTGTCGTCGATGAACTCGCCCACCATGGTCAGGGCCGCCTCGCCCTGCACGTCCAGACAGCACAGCCCCTGGAGGGCCAGACGTCGTGCCTGATGGGGTCGGCTCACGGGGGTCTAGCGTTTCTTCGCGGCGGGCAGTTGCGAAATGAGGTTGGTCATCTCGATCGCGGAGACGGCGGCGTCGGAGCCCTTGTTGCCCGCCTTGGTGCCCGCCCGTTCGACGGCCTGCTCGATGGTGTCGCACGTCAGCACGCCGAAGATGCAGGGCACGCCGGTGGCCATCGACGCGGCCGCGATGCCCTTGGTGACCTCGGAGGCGATGTACTGGTAGTGGTCGGTCCCGCCGCGAATGACGGCGCCGAGGCAGATGACGGCGTCGTAGCGTCCGCTGGCGGCGAGTTTCTGCGTCAGCACGGGGATCTCGAAGCTCCCGGGCGCCCAGACGACCTCAACGTTGGCGTCTTCCACACCGTGGCGCTGGAGCGTGTCGAGGCACCCGCTGAGGAGCTTGCTCGTGACGAAGTCGTTGAATCGGCTCACCAGAACGGCGTACTTCGCCTTCGCCGGGGCGACCAGTTCACCTTTGTATTCTTTCATGGGATCGGACTCCTGGAGGCTTCCTGTTCCGCCGCCACTA